>JAOPVM010000071.1 GCA_025966215.1 Klenkia sp. | reverse complement strand
ATGTCACCCCGGTGGTGGGCCGGTGTCACCCCGGTCGGAGCTAGAGACGGACAGGGCGAGCGAGTGCGAATCCGTGCGCGACCCGTCGCGACTTGATCGGGCAACATGCCCCCTCTAGAGGCCGTCGAAGTCAGCGACAAACGGGTGTGCGTCCTGGTCAGGTGCCAGATTGCGGCCCGGATTTCGTGCCCGCTACGTGCCCGTAAGGATGGCAAAAGGGGGTCAGCACCGGTGATTAGCGGTCAAGCCCGCAATGCCCTGAACTGCGGTTATGGCGTTTCGCGCAGGCCGGCGAAGGGCCGTCAGCATTCTTGAAAACCGCTAGGGGTGAAAGCTCCTCGAGGGTTCGAATCCCTCGCCCTCCGCTCTGACCAGCACGTTCGACCCACCCGGGACTTCCCCAGATCCTTCCTGCAGACGGAGGCCTGGTGCCCTGGACGGCTGGGGTGCTGCGCGTCAGCCACGACCGTGCCGTCCGGCAGGCACGTGCCCGGTGCCCGGATGGCATGCGTTCCTCGACCCACGGTTGCCGGGAGCCAGGTTCGCGCACGCGGTGGGGTCGGTGCAGCAGCCCGCGGTCGGCACCTCAGCCGGTCGGCGCCACCTGCAGCAGGCGGGCGGGATTCGTGACCGTGATGGTGTGCAGGACCGCTGAGCCCAAGGACCCGGCCACCCGGGGGAAGAAGCGACGGGGCAGGTAGTCCAGGCCCGGGATGCCGCCGTAGGCCCGGTACCGCGAAGCCCGGGCGACGTCGCCACCGAGCAGGATCCGGTCGGCCCCGACGGCGGCCACGGTCGCCTCCAGGCAGGCCAGCAGCACCGAGTCGGGCACCTCCCGGTGCCGGGCCGCGCCGTCGTAGCCCAGGTGGGCACCGCGCTCGGCCAGTGAGGCGTGCAGGCCGGGATCGGGGTTGCGGTCCACGTGGGCCAGCACCACCCGATCGGCGGCCAGCCCGTCCGCAGCCAGCAGGTCCAGCACCTCGTGGGCGGCCGAGCCGTGGTCCAGGTGCACCATCACCGCGACGCCGGTCTCCAGCGCGGTGTGTGCGCAGGCGGTCAGGACGCGGCGCCCGAAGGGGTCGATGGACCAGTACCGAGCGGCGCCCTTGACGATGCCGGCGCGGACGGGCGCGCCGCCCGGTGCGCGGGCCACCGTCCCGTCGGGCAGGCGCAGCCCGTCCTGGACGTCGGCGGTGAACAGCGCGGCGAGCTCCTGCACGGTGAGCCGGAGCAGCGGGTGGTCCGCGGCGTAGTGCCCGGAGTGATGGGCGCCGGTGGTGTGCACGACGTGGAGCCCGCATGCAGCGCTGATCCGGGCCACGGCGTCGGGCCGGGCACCGAGCCCGGTCGGCGTGGCCTCGATCATCGCCGTGGTGCCGGCCGCCACCAGGGTCGCGGCCTCCTCGCCGGAGCGCTCCTCGTCCTCCAGCTCGTCACCGGCAAGCAGCGGCGACACCTGGAAGAGGTGCTCGTGGTAGTTCGTGACCCCCAGGAGGGCGGGGTCGACGTCGCCGAGAACGGTGCGGACGGGGGCGGTCACCGCTGTGCGACGTGTTCGAACCAGGGCTCGAGCCTGCGGTAGGCGTCGGTGAACACCGGGTGCGCCTGCGCGTACCGGGCGGCGCGCTCGGGGTCCGGCTCCCGTCGGGACGTCGTGCGGGACATGGTGCGGGCGACCTCGAAGTCGGCGAAGATCCCGACCCCGACCCCGCCGACCACGGCGGCGCCCACCGATGTCGCCTCGTCGACGAGGTCCCGCGAGGACACCGGCACACCCCACACGTCGGCGAAGACCCGCAGCAGCAGCTCGGCGTGGGCCGCGCCGCCGATGGCATCGACGCCGGTGACGGGCACGCCGGCGTCGGTGAAGGCCCGCAGGCCGGAGAGCAGGTTGAAGGCGACGCCCTCCAGGACGGCCCGGACCAGGTGCCCGCGGCCGTGGTGGACCTGCAGGCCGACGAACGCCGCCCGCGCCCGGGGGTTCCAGTACGGCGAACGTTCACCGAGCAGGTGCGGCAGGAAGAAGAGGCCGTCGGTGGCCGCTTCCACCTGGGCCGCCTCCAGCAGGCGCTCATACCGGTCGGCTTCACCCGGGGCCAGCACGTCGGTGATCCACTGCAGGGACGCCCCGCCGGCCTGCATGGTGGCGGTGGGCACGAATGCCCCCGGGACGACGTGGTTGAACGTCATCGACCGCATCTCGGGGTCCAGCACCGGTGCCGAGGAGGCCACCGACACCCACGACGAGGAACCCAGGTAGGCGTAGGCGCCGGAGTCGGCGTCCACGATCCCGGCCCCCAGCGCAGCCATCGGGCCGTCCCCGCCGCCGATGACCACGGGGGTGCCGACGGCCAGCCCGGTCGCCCGGGCGGCGTCCGAGGTGACCGTGCCGACGACCGTCGTGCTGGGCACGATCTCGGGCAGCAGCGACGCGGGGACGCCGGCGGCCTCCAGCAGCTCGGCGGACCACGTCCCGGCCCGCTGGTCGTAGGCGTTGGTCCCGGAGGCGTCGGAGGGGTCGGTGGCACGCACCCCGGTGAGCCGGGCGACGAGGTAGTCCTTGGGCAGCAGGACGGCGGTGGCCCGGGCGAAGACCTCAGGCTCGTTGTGCCGCAGCCAGGCGATCTTGGGCAGCGTGTACGTGGCGTTCAACCGATGCCCGGTGATCGCGTAGCCGCTCTCCATGCCGACCCGCCGGACGAGCTCGTCAGCCTGCTCGGTGGCCCGGGTGTCGGCCCAGATGACCGCCGGACGCAGGCTGCGGTTGTCGTCGTCGACGAGGACGGCGCCCATCATCTGCCCGGAGAAGGTGACGACGGCGACGTCCCCGGCCGGTGTCTCGGTCTGTTCCAGCAGCCGCCGGGTAGCCCGGCAGACCGCCCCCCACCAGTCCTCGGGGTCCTGCTCGGCCTTGCCGCCGGGACCGAAGTCCACCGGGTAGGCCATGGTGACCGAGGCGACGAGCCGGCCGTCGTTGTCGACGAGGGTGGCCTTGTCGCCCGTCGTCCCGAGGTCGTGAGCAATGATCATCTGGTCTCCGTCGCGCGCTCAGCGCAGCGACGACCCCCCGTCCATGAGCAGTTCGGCACCGAGGAAGTAGCCCGCGTCGGGACCCAGCAGGAACGCCACGGCCCCGGCCACCTCGGCGGGGGTGGCGAAGCGGTCGAGCACCGTGTCGCCCTTCCACCGCTCGTGCATGTGGGCCTTGAGGTGGTTCAGCGGCGTGTCCACGTAGCCGGGCGACACGGTGTTGACCCGGACGCCGCGCGGACCCCACTCGACGGCCAGGGACCGGGCCAGCGCGCTGACCGCCGCCTTGGAGGAGTTGTAGGCGCTCTGCTTCTGCGGGTGGTTGACGATCGCGTTGCCGCTCATGGAGGCGATGTTCACGATCGACCCGCCGCCGCGGGCCAGGAGCTCGCGCCCGAACGCCTGGGAGGCGATGAAGACCCCCCGGATGTTGACGCCGTAGACCGCGTCGAACTGCTCGATCGGCATCGTCTCGGCGGCCACGTCGTCCTCGACGATGCCGGCGGAGTTGACCAGGTCAACCGGCCGGTCGTCGCCGGCGTACAGCTCGGCGACGATCGCCGCGATCGACTCCGGCGAGGTGAGGTCGGCGCGATGGCCAGGGACCCCGGCGGGAAGCCGGTCCAAGCCCGTGACATCCAGCCCGACCGGTTCTGCGCCCTCGGCCAGCAGCCGTTCGACGATGGCCATGCCGATCCCGCCGGCGGCGCCGGTGACGGCGACCCGTCGACCGTTCAGGCTTCCAGTCATCGGTACTCCTTTTTACAACGTGGTTAGGCAGACTACATCCTAAGCCCCAGGGGATGTGATCCGTCGAACCCGATCGCCGGTTCTAGCCCCAGAACCTCGGCCATCGTGTAGTTTGACTACAGATCCGAGGAGGAAGCGTGAGTTCGAGCATCAGCACCCCGGCCCGCATCGAGATCGCCGTCGACGGTCGGATGACCGGCGCCACGCGGGTCTACCGCAAGCACCTGGGCGACATGGCCGGCGTCTACAGCGATCCCGACGCCTACTCCGCCGCCCTGGCGGAGCACGGCGCCGACCACCTGGTCTACGACGTCCACGAGCACCGGTACGGGTCCGAGCCCGGCGCTCTCATCGTGGGCACCAGCACGTTGCTGCCCGGCCGGTACGGCGAGGAGTTCGCCGTCACCCGGGGGCACCTGCACGCCATCTCCGACCGGGCCGAGCTGTACCACTGCCTCAGTGGCCACGGCGTGATGCTGCTGGAGACCCTCGACGGCCGGTCGGAGGCCGTCGAGCTGCGTGCCGGCCAGGCCGTCGACGTGCCCGGCCACTGGGTGCACCGCAGCGTGAACGTCGGCACCGAGCCCTTCGTGACGCTGTTCTGCTACGCGGCGGACGCCGGGCAGGACTACGAGGTGATCAGCGAGGCCGGCGGCATGCGTGACCTCGTCGTCGCCGACGGCGAGTCCTGGACCGTCCGCACCAACCCGGCCCACCGCGGCTACCAGGCCCGCTCGTGACCGCCGACGTGACGCAGGCCCTCCGGGGGCTGCGCGTCGTGCCGGTCGTGGAGATCGGCGACGCCGACCACGCCGTGCCCCTGGCCCGTGCCCTGACCGCCGGCGGGTTCCCCGCCATGGAGGTCACCCTGCGGACGCCGGCTGCCCTGGACGCCATCGCCGCGGTGGCCGCGGAGCTGCCGGACTTCCTGCTGGGCGCCGGCACGCTGCTCACCCCCGGGGACGTCGACCGCGCGGCCGCCGCCGGGGCCCGCTTCCTGGTCTCCCCCGGCCGCACCGCCGCCCTCGAGACCGCCGCGGGGGAGACGGGACTGCCGTTCGTGCCCGGGGCCGTGACCGCCTCCGAGGTGATGGCCGCAGTCGACGCGGGACACCGGCTGGTCAAGTTCTTCCCGGCCGCGCAGTCCGGCGGCGCCGCGGCACTGGCCTCCCTGGCGGCCCCGCTGCGCGCCAGCGGGGTGGGCTTCATGCCCACCGGCGGCATCCGGCTGGAGAACCTGTTCGAGTACCTCGCCGTCCCCGAGGTGGTGGCCGTGGGCGGGACCTGGATCGCCCCACGCGCACTGGTCGACGCCGGTGACTTCACCGGCGTCACGGCCCTGGCCACGACCGCACGGGCACACATCGACGCCCACGGGGCGAAGGCGTGACCCCGGTGACCCGAACCCCCGGTGACCTCGTCGCGGCGGAGCGGCCCACGTTCTACTTCATCGGCGTCACGACCGGGTCCTCCTCGATCCGGACCGTCTTTCCGCGCTGGGCGGCAGAGCTGGGGCTGGGTGATGTCGAGCTCGTGGGCATCGACATCACCCCGCACGCCCCCGCCGAGCAGTACCGCGAGGTCGTGGACTTCCTCTCGGCCGACCCGCTGAGCCTCGGCGCCCTGGTGACCACCCACAAGATCGACCTGTACGAGGCCGCCCGTGACCACTTCGCCGAGGTCGACCCGCTCGCCCGGTTGATGGGCGAGGTCAGCTGCCTGTCCAAGCGCGGGGGTGGGCTGCGCGCATCGGCCAAGGACCCGTACTCGTCCGGGCTGGCCATCGACTCCTTCGCGCCTCCGGAGCTGTTCGCCAGCGAGGCGCGCGAGGTCTTCGTCATGGGCGCCGGCGGCTCGGCCATCGCCATGGACTGGCACCTGAGCCGCCCCGAGCGGGGCGCGGCCCGGCCGGCAGCCGTCGTGGTGTCCGACCGTGGGTCCGCGCGGCTGGACGTGCTCGCCGACGTCCACCGTCAGGTGGCCCCCGACGTCCCGCTGCGCACGGTCACCGTGCAGGACTCGGGGGACAACGACGCGGTCCTGGCCGGTCTGGCTCCGGGTGCGCTGGTCGTCAACGCCACCGGTCTGGGCAAGGACGCGCCCGGCTCACCGCTGGGCACCGCAGCGCGGTTCCCCGAGCGGGCCCTGGTCTGGGAGCTCAACTACCGCGGGGACCTGGTGTTCCTGGAGCAGGCCCGCGCACAGCAGCAGGAGCGGTCGCTGACCGTCGAGGACGGTTGGACCTACTTCCTGCACGGCTGGACCCAGGTGATCGCCGAGGTCTTCGACGTCGAGATCCCCACCGGAGGACCCCGCTTCGACCGGCTCGCCGAGATCGCGGCGTCGACCCGGTGAACGGCGAGCCCACGAGGGGCAAGATCCTGGTGACCCCCCGGTCGATGACCTCGGCCGGCGTGTCCGACCTCCCGGCCCTGCGTCCGCTCACCGCGGCCGGCTACGAGCTCGTGTCAGGGCCGCCGGGGCGCCAGCCCACCGCGGCCGACCTGCGGGACCTCGGCGCCGGCGTGGTCGGTTGGATCGCCGGTGTCGAGCGGATCGACGAGGACGTCCTCGCCGGCTTCCCCGATCTCCGGGCCATCAGCCGCAATGGTGCCGGTGCGGACGCCGTGGACGTGGCCGCGGCCCGGGCCCGGGGCGTCCAGGTGGCCACCGCGCGGGGCGCGAACGCCCGCGGTGTCGCCGAGCTGGCCTTCGCCCACATGCTGGCCGGCGTCCGCGGCCTCCCGCTGGCTGACCGGGTGCTGCGCGCGGGCGGGTGGGCCCGCACGCAGGGCCGGGAGCTGCCCGACCTCACCGTGGGTGTCGTGGGCTACGGCGCGATCGGGCGCACAGTGGCCGGCTTCGCCACCGCGTTCGGGGCCCGAGTGCTGGTCAGTGACCCCTTCGCCCACGTGGAGAAGGCCCCCGGCGCGCCGCGCCAGGTCGAGCTGGACGAGCTGTTCGCCGCCTCCGACGTGGTCAGCCTGCACGCCCCGCCGCCGGCCGACGGGACGGCGCTGGTCGGCGCCGCCCAGCTGGCGTCCATGCCCCTCGGAGCGGTACTGGTCAACACCGCCCGCGCGACGCTCGTGGACGACGCGGCGGTGCTCAGTGCACTCACCTCCGGACGGCTGGGCGCCTACGCTGTGGACGCCTTCGACGAGGAGCCACCCCCCCTGACGCCGCTGCTGCTGCACGAGCGGACGATCCTGTCACCGCACCTGGGCGGCTTCACCGACGCGAGCGTCCAGCGGGCGACCGAGCAGGCCGTGGTGAACTTGCTGGTCTTGCTGGACTCCTCGCCGCAGGAGTAGCCCCAGCCGTCGGCACCGGATCAGGAGTGGACATGCCCTTTGACCCCGGGATCCCGTTGCTGGAGCACATCGGCACGGCGCTTCCCTCACTGAGGCCGTCCGAACGTCAGGTCGCCAACCTCGTCTCCGAGGACGCGGCGTTCGTGGTGTCCTCGACCATGGCGGCCGTGGCCGAGGCGGCCGGGGTGAGCGAGCCGACCGTCATGCGCTTCTGCACCAGCTTGGGGTTCGACGGCTTCCAGCAGTTCAAGCTGGCGCTGGCGCAGAGCCTGGCGCTGGGCCTGCCCTCCACGCTGTCGGCGATCTCCGCCGAGGACAGCGTCAGCGAGCTGGCGACCAAGGTCTTCGACCACACCATCAGCAGCCTGGACCGCACTCGCCGCTACCTGGATCCGGTGCCGCTGGGTGCGGCGATCGACGCGATCCTCGGGGCTACGTCGATGACGGTGGCCGGGCTGGGTGCCTCGGGCGTGATCGCGCTGGACGTGGAACAGAAGGCTGGACTGTTCGGCGTCCCGTGCTCGGTGCCCTCGGACTCCCACCAGCAGTTCATCGCCGCGGCGCTGGCCGA
>JAOPVM010000070.1 GCA_025966215.1 Klenkia sp. | reverse complement strand
CCGTCTGGATCGTGGACACCAAGAAGGAGCACATCGCCGTCGGCGAGGCCCGCAAGCTGGGCATCCCGGTCGTCGCGATCCTCGACACCAACTGCGACCCCGACGAGGTCGACTACAAGATCCCGGGCAACGACGACGCCATCCGCAGCGCCGCCCTGCTGACCCGGGTCATCGCCGACGCCGTCGCCGAGGGCCTGATGGCCCGCTCCGCCGCGCAGGCGAACGCCGGTCGTGGCGAGGACGGCGCCCAGGCGCCGGCCGCCGAGCCGCTGGCCGACTGGGAGAAGGAGCTGCTGACCGGCGGTCAGGGCGCCGACGCCGCTGCGCCGGCCGACAGCTCGGTCCCGGCCGACGCTGCTGCCGAGACCCCCGCCGCCGAGGCCCCTGCGGCCGACGCCCCGGTCGTCACCGAGACCGAGCAGGCCCCCAACGCGGGCGAGCCCGCCGCCGAGGCGACCGCGGAGTCCAGCACCCCCCAGGCGTGACCCGACGGCGCCGCCGTCCGTCCCCCAGGGGGCGGACGGCGGCGCCGCGGCGTGTCCCCACCACCGTCAGAACCGTACAGAAGAGGAAGTGACATGGCTGCTGTCACCGCTGCCGACGTCAAGCGTCTCCGCGACGCCACCGGCGCCGGCATGATGGACTGCAAGAAGGCCCTGACCGAGGCCGACGGCGAGTACGACAAGGCCGTCGAGATCCTCCGCGTCAAGGGGGCCAAGGACGTCGGGAAGCGCCTGGAGCGCTCGACGACCAACGGCCTGGTCGTCAGCCGCGACGGCGTGCTGCTCGAGCTCGACTGCGAGACCGACTTCGTCGCCAAGAACAAGGACTTCGCCGCGCTGGCCGAGCGTCTGCTCGACGTCGTCGTGGCCGAGAAGCCCGCCGACGTGGCCGCGCTGCTCGCCGCGCCGATGGAGGGCTCGACCGTCGCCGACGTCGTCGAGGGGGAGTCCGCGCGGATCGGCGAGAAGCTGGTGCTCTCGCGCTTCGCCGTCTTCGAGGGCCCCACCGCCACCTACCTGCACAAGCGGGCCACCGACCTGCCCCCGGCCATCGGTGTCGCGGTGCAGTACTCGGCCGGGTCCGAGGAGGCTGCCCGGTCGCTGGCGATGCACATCGCCGCCGCGCGTCCGCGCTTCCTCACCCGCGAGGAGGTCCCGGCCGAGACGGTCGAGACCGAGCGTCGGGTCGCCGAGCAGACGGCGAAGGAGGAGGGCAAGCCCGAGCAGGCGATCGTCAAGATCGTCGAGGGTCGGGTGAACGCCTACTACAAGGACTTCGTGCTCCTGGAGCAGCCGTCCATCACCGAGCCCAAGCGCACGGTGAAGCAGGTCATCGGCGATGCCGGCCTGACCGTCGACCGGTTCGTCCGGTTCGAGGTCGGCCAGTCCTGAGTCCCACCCAGCACGACCCCACCGGCCCCGTCCCTCTCCACGAGGGCGGGGCCGGTGGTCTGTCCGGAGCCGCTGCCGACGCGGCACGGATGCGGCAGGATCGCCCAGAAGCCCACGACGCGGTACAGCCCGGCTGTACGGATGAGGACCCCGTGACTGCGAACGAACTCCCGTTGTCGGCCCCCACCGCCTTCAAGGCGGCCGATGCCGGCGGCTACGACCGGGTGCTGCTCAAGCTCTCCGGGGAGGCATTCGGAGGCGGCAACGTCGGCGTCGACCCCGTCATCGTCCGCGACATCGCCGAGCAGTTGAAGACCGTGGTCGACCGCGGCACCCAGGTGGCGATCGTCGTCGGCGGCGGCAACTTCTTCCGCGGCGCCGAGCTGTCCCAGGCCGGCATGGACCGCGGGCACGCCGACTACATGGGCATGCTCGGCACGGTGATGAACTGCCTGGCCCTGCAGGACTTCTGCGAGAAGGCCGGCATCGAGACCCGCGTGCAGACCGCCATCACGATGGGCCAGGTCGCCGAGCCCTACATCCCGCGCAAGGCGATGCGGCACCTGGAGAAGGGGCGGCTGGTCATCTTCGGCGCCGGCGCCGGGATGCCCTACTTCTCCACCGACACCGTGGCCGCCCAGCGGGCCCTGGAGATCGAGTGCCAGGTGCTGCTGATGGCCAAGAACGGTGTGGACGGCGTCTACGACGACGACCCGCGCACCAATCCCGCGGCCACGATGTACCGGGACCTGGACTACGCGAAGGTCCTCGCCGACCAGCTCGCCGTCGCCGACGCCACTGCGATCAGCCTGTGCATGGACAACCGCATGCCGATCGTGGTGTTCAACCTGCTCCAGGACGGCAACATCGCCCGCGCGGTGGCAGGTGAGAGGATCGGGACGTTGATCAGCCGTCCCGCCTGACCACCCCGCGCAGCACCGGCGGTCCCCCGGGACCGCTCGACCCACCAGCCGCAGCACCCGCCCGGCACCCGGGCCCCAGGAGGAGACACACGTGATCGACGACACCCTGCTCGACGCCGAGGAGCGGATGGACAAGGCCCTGTCGGTCGCCCGCGAGGACCTCGGTTCCGTGCGCACCGGCCGCGCTGCCCCGTCGATGTTCAACCGCATCGTGGTCGAGTACTACGGCGCGATGACCCCGGTCCCGCAGATGGCCTCCATCACCGTCCCCGAGGCGCGGATGGCCGTGATCAAGCCCTACGACTCCGGTCAGCTGACGGCCATCGAGAAGGCCATCCGCAACTCCGACCTCGGCGTGAACCCGACCAACGACGGTCAGCTCATCCGGGTGAACTTCCCGCAGCTGACCGAGGAGCGTCGGCGCGACCTGGTCAAGCAGGCCCGCAGCAAGGGCGAGGACGCCAAGATCGCGATCCGCAACGTCCGCCGCCGGGCCAAGGAGGAGCTGGACCGGATCAACAAGGACGGCGAGGCCGGCGAGGACGAGGTGCGCCGTGCGGAGAAGGAGCTCGACGACCTCACCGCCCAGCACATCTCCGGCATCGACGACGCGATGAAGAACAAGGAGACCGAGCTGCTCGAGGTCTGAGCCGCCCGAACCCGCCGCCGTGACCAGGCCCTCCGCGATGACCCGCTCCGACGACGACGTCCCCGGCGACTCCCCCCACGACGGGGACCGACCGGCTCGGGACGACGACGAGTACCCCGACCTCCCGCCCCCGGCCGCACCGGCCGGACCCGAGGACCTGGCGGGCCCGCCGCTGACCGCGATCCCGGGAGCACTGGGCGCCGAGGTCACCGGTGCCCCGCCGCGGGACACCCCCGCCGGACCGCGCAAGACCGGGCGGGCCGGCCGCAACATGGGGTCGGCGGTCGGTGTCGGGCTGGGCCTGGGCGCCGTGGTGCTGGCCACCCTGTTCCTCTACCGGCCGGCGTTCCTCGTGGTCATCGCCCTGGCGGTGGTGGTCAGCGTGACCGAGCTGACCCGGGCGATGGACGCCGGAGGGCACCGGCCGCCGCTGTCCCCGGTGCTGGTCGGCGGGCTGCTGATGGTCGGGTTGGCCTGGACCCGCGGGTCCTCCGGGTTGGTGGTGGGCTTCCTGCTCACCGTCGTCGCCGTCCTGCTGTGGCGGCTGGGCGACGGCCCGGTCGGCTACCTCCGGGATGCCTCGGCGGCGGTCTTCGTGACCCTCTACGTGCCGCTGCTGGCCGGTTTCGCGGTGCTGCTGCTGGTCCCCGACGACGGGGTCGCCCGGGTGCTGGCGTTCATCGTGTGCGTCGTCTGCAGCGACGTGGGTGGGTTCGCGGCCGGAGTGCTGTTCGGCAAGCACCCGATGGCCCCGTCGGTGAGCCCGAAGAAGTCCTGGGAGGGCCTGGCCGGGTCGGTGGCGCTCTGCGTGGTGGCCGGGGTGCTGCTGGTGACCCTGACCTTCCACGGTCCGTGGTGGGGCGGGGTGGTCTTCGGCGTGGCGATCGCGCTCACCGCGACGCTGGGCGACCTGGGGGAGTCGCTGCTCAAGCGTGACCTCGGGATCAAGGACATGGGCACCCTGCTGCCCGGCCACGGTGGCCTGATGGACCGGATGGACTCCCTGCTGCCCTCGGCCGTCGTCGCCTGGCTGCTGCTGACGGCGATCGTCCCGGCTTAGAGCTCCGGCAGGTCGCCGGCGCCGCGCGGACGGGGCCAGGGCACCGCCGACCGGACGGCGGTCACCGGCAACGGGCCGTACAGGTGCGGGAAGCGCATCGACTCCGGGTCGCCGGGGACACCGGGCTCGTAGCGGACGTCGGCCAGGTCACCCTCGTCGACGACCAGCAGCAGCACGTCGTCGGTGTGGTCGAACAACCGCTGGGCCGGCAGGTGCACCTGCTCGGGCGTGGACAGGTGCACGAACCCGATCTCGGGGAGCGGGTGGACCGCCCCGGCGGCGCGGGCGCCGGCCCACTCGGCGGGGGTGGTCAGGTGCAGCAGCATCGGACCTGTCTACCCGAGGCCCTGGCGGGCAGCCGTGCGAGGCTGCGGTGGATGACCGAGCTGCCCGGCCCCACCGAGTGGGGCGAGTCCGTCGGGGTCGGCCCGTGGGTCGGCCCGTGGCCCGAGGACGACCGGTACGACCGGCACCTGCTGGCCGAGGGCGACCGGCGCAACGTCGTCGACCGGTACCGGTACTGGACGCTGGAGGCCGTCGTCGCCGACCTGGACACCCGTCGGCACCCCTTCCACGTGGCGATCGAGAACTTCGGCCACGACCTGAACATCGGCACGGTGGTGCGCACGGCGAACGCCTTCCTGGCAGCCGAGGTGCACGTGGTGGGTCGGCGTCGGTGGAACCGCCGGGGGGCCATGGTCACCGACCGGTACCAGCACCTGCGTCACCACCCCGAGGTCGGCGGGCTGCTGGACTTCGCCCGGGAGCGGGCCCTGGCCGTGGTGGCGGTGGACAACGGCCCCGGCGCGGTCCCGTTGGAGACCGTCGACCTGCCCCGCGAGTGCGTGCTGGTCTTCGGCGAGGAGGGCCCCGGGCTCAGTCCGGCGGCCCGCTCGGGCGCCGACCTCACCGTCTCGATCTCCCAGTACGGGTCGACCCGGTCGCTGAACGCCGGGGTCGCGGCCGGCATCGCCATGCACGGCTGGATCCGCCAGCACGCCACACCCGTTCACGATGGGTGATCAAGCGGTCACCTGATGTCGTCGCGCCTCCCGCACCCTCGAGCCCGGGCTCGGGAGGATGACCCCCGGGGCGACCGCACGGTGCGGGGCGTCCGGGGGAGGCCGCCGTGACGCAGCAGGGGGACGTCGAGAGCTGGGACACCTCGTGGCTGCCCGGCTGGCTGACCGACGGTGGCAGCCTGCCCGCCCCTGCCGCAGCCACCACCGTGGCAGCACCTCCGACCGTCCGGTCCGCCCCGCCTGCCGCGCCCGCCCGGGCGGTCCGGCACCGGGTGCTCGCGGCCACC
>JAOPVM010000055.1 GCA_025966215.1 Klenkia sp. | reverse complement strand
CTGCTCACCGAGGTGGCAGAAGGCGCCGCCGGCCTGGTCGAAAACGGCGTCTTCACCCACCCCGTCGAGGGCGCCCGAGACCTGGCCGAGAACGCCGGGCTGCCCCGGGTCGAGGAGCTGCTCGCCGCAGGCACCCCGCTGGGGCAGGCCGTGGCGCGCAGCGACCGCGAGCCCCAGGCCGCCCTGCGCGCCGAGGACGCCGCCGCCCTCACCGGCCCCTGGGACGAGCTCGTCCGCGAGGTCAGCACCGCCCTGGTCTTCCGGGACTGAGCAGCGACAGCACAACGGCCGGTCCCCCCGCGAGGGGGGACCGGCCGTCAGCCGTTCAGGGGTGGATCAGTACGAGCGGGCCGGGCGGGACGGGCGTCCACCCTGGCCGCCACCGGTGGGGCGGGCGCCGGGCGAACGGCGGTCCCCGTAGGTGGGGCGGTCACCGGCCGGGCGGGCCGGACGGTCGCCGTAGGAGGGACGCTCGCCGGCCGGGCGGGCCGGGCGGTCGCCGAAGCCCTCGCGACGGGGACGACGGTCGCCGCCACCCTCGCGACGCGGGCGACCGGAGGACGAGCCGCCCCGCGAGGGACGGACCGGCCGCTCGACGGGCTCGACGTGCACACCGGCCGCCACGAGCTCGGCGATCGGGGCGTCGCCCGGACGGATCCGGGACACGTCGGTGTTCACCGCGGCCTGGCGGAACCGGCGCTTGGCCTGACCCACCTGGTCGGGCAGCAGCAGCGAGACGACGACACCCGCGGCACCGGCGCGCGCGGTGCGGCCGGAGCGGTGCAGGTAGGTCTTGTGGTCTGCCGGCGGGTCGTAGTGCAGGACCAGCGACACGTCGTCGACGTGGATGCCGCGGGCGGCGACGTCGGTGGCGACCAGGACCGGCGACCGGGCGTCGGTGAACGCCTCGAGCGCGCGGCGACGGGCCGACTGCGGGAGACCGCCGTGGATGGGCTCGGCCTTGATGCCGACCTGCTGCAGGTTGTCGGCGAGCCGGTCGGCACCGTGCTGGGTGCGCACGAAGATGATCGTGCGGCCCGGGCGGGCGGCCAGCTGCTCGGTGACCCGCAGGCGGTCCGGGAAGGACACGCTGTAGGCGCGGTGCTCGGCCGGCGGCGCGGCGTCGGCGGCGGTGACCACCGAGTGGCGGGCCGGGTCCTTGAGGTAGCGACGGACCAGGCTGTCGACCTCGCCGTCCAGGGTGGCCGAGAAGAGCAGCCGCTGACCGTCGGTGCGGGTCTGGTCCAGCAGCTCCTTCACCACGGGCAGGAAGCCCAGGTCGGACATGAAGTCCGCCTCGTCGATGACCGAGATCTCGACGTCGGTGAGCGAGCACTCGCCCTGGTTGATCAGGTCCTGCAGGCGGCCCGGCGTCGCGATGACGACGTCGACGCCGCGGCGCAGCTGCTGGATCTGGCGGTACATCGAGGCACCGCCGTAGACCGCGGCGAGCTGCACGCCGTTGGACTGGCCCAGCGGGGCCAGCGCGTCGTGCACCTGCTGGGCGAGCTCACGGGTGGGGACGAGCACGAGGCCACGCGGGGCGCGGCGACCGTGCTGGACGTCCTGGCCGAGGCGGTGCAGCAGCGGCAGACCGAAGGCCAGGGTCTTCCCCGAGCCGGTGGCTGCCTTGCCGAGCACGTCGCGGCCGGCCATGGCGTCCGGCAGGGCGGAGGTCTGGATGGCGAACGGGTGCCGGATGCCCTTGCGCTCGAGCGCGCTGACCAGCTGCTGCTGGAGACCGAGCTGGGCGAACGAGGGACCGGTGGGCTCGGGCGTGGTCTCGACCGCGGGGGTCTCGACGGCGGCCTCGACAGAAGCCACAGCCTCGTCGGGGGTGGTGGGAACGGTGGTGCTGGTGTCGACAGAGTCGAACGAGGACAAGCGGGAACTCCGATACAGATCGGGGCGCGTCCCGTGGGTGGTGCAGAGCTGCCGGGTGACCCGGCGCCTTCACTGGTGATCGCGTGCGTCGACGCTGACGCTGGATCTGCACGGATGCGCTCTTCCCCGGACAGGACCGTCCGGGAGGATGGCCGGCACTCGCCGGCACGACGAGGTTAGCAGCCATCGCCCGGGATTGATTCCCACCGACGGGTGTGCGCGCTCACCCCCGCAGGGCGGCGTACCCCGACCGGACGTCGGCGAGCAGCTGCGCACGGTCGCCGTCGGGGAGGAAGGCCGCGGCCACGGCGCGCTCGGTGACGGTCTGGACGTCGTCCCAGCCCCAGCCGTGCGCGGTGACCACGGCGGCGAACTCGCTGCTCGCCGACACCCCGCTCATCAGCCGGTTGTCGGTGTTGAGCGTGACGGCGAAGCCACGGGCGTGCAGCCGACCGACCGGGTGCGCGGCCATCGAGCGGTAGGCGCCGGTCTGCACGTTGGAGGACGGGGCGACCTCGAGGGGCACCTGCGCGTCGAGCACCCGCTGCGCCGTCGGGCCCAGCGGTCCGCCGTCCTCGGGCACCTCGTCGGCGATCCGCACCCCGTGACCGAGCCGCTCGGCGCGGGCGCCGTCCAGGGCGACCCGGATGCTCTCCACCCCGTGCGCCTCCCCGGCGTGGATCGTCCGGTGCGCCTGCGCCCGGTCCAGCAGCGCGATCGCCGAGGGGTGCCGGTCGGCGGGGAAGCCGATCTCCGGGCCCGCGAGGTCGAACCCGACGACGCCGGCGTCCCGGTAGCGGACGACGAGGCCGGCCACCTCGTCCCACCGGTCGGCCTGGCGCATCGCGCACAGCAGCGTGCCGACCCGGATCGGCGTGCCCACGGCCACGGCCTCGCGAGCACCGGTGGCGTACCCGTCCAGCATGGCCTCGACCGCGGCCTCGATCGGCATCGCGGTCAGCAGCTCCGGGGCCATCCGCACCTCGGCGTGCACGACGCCGTCGGCGGCGAGGTCGAGCGCGGCCTCCCGGGCCACCCGCTGCACCGCCTCGGGGGTCTGCATCACCCCGACGGTGTGCGCGAAGGTCTCCAGGTAGCGCACCAGGGAGCCGGAGTCGGCGGCCTGCCGGAACCAGGCGCCCAGCGCGGCCTCGTCGGCGGCCGGGAGGTCGCGGTAGCCGATCTCGTCGGCCAGCTCGAGGACCGTCTGCGGTCGGAGCCCGCCGTCCAGGTGGTCGTGCAGGAGCACCTTCGGGGCGCGGGTCAGGGTCTCCGGGGTGAGTGCAGCGGGCATCCCCGGGACGCTACCCGTCCGCGCGGTCCCGCCAGCGGAAGGTCAGCACGCACAGCCCCAGCCCGACCGCGACCCACACCAGCAGGACGATCGCGACCCGGCCGAGCTCCCACGACCCGGCCGGCTCCTGCGCGGCGAGGACGTCGGGCAGGAACACCGAGCGCAGGCCCTGGGCCATCCACTTCAGCGGGAAGACCGAGGCGATGGTCTGCATCCAGGTGGGGATCTGGTCGAACCGGAAGAACACCCCGGAGATGAACTGCAGCACCAGCGCGAACGGGGTGACCGTCGCCGAGGCCGAGCGGCCGTTCTTGGCCAGGCTGGAGACGGCGATGCCCAGCAGGGTGCACGCGGCCGAGCCGAGGAAGGCCACCCAGAGGAAGGTCAGCCAGTCCGTGCCGCTGGGCAGGGCGATGCCGTAGAGCAGCACGCCCACCAGCAGCAGGATCACCACCGTGGCCACGGTGACGGCGAAGACCTGGACGATCTTGCCGATGAAGTAGGCGCTCTTGGGCATCGGCGTGCCTGCCAGGTGCTTGAGCGTGCCGTCGCTGCGCTCGGTGGCGATGCCGATGGCCATGTTCTGCAGGCTGGCGCCCAGGATCCCGGCCGCGATCACCCCGGCCATGAAGTACTGGGTGAAGCTGACCCCGCCGCCGATCTCGTAGTCCAGCACCGCGCCGAAGACGACGAGCAGGATCACCGGGAACATCAGGGTGAAGACGACGGACTCGCGCTGCCGGAAGAACTCCTTGAGCTCCACCCCGGCGCGCACCCGGTAGACCCGCGCCAGGGTCGGGAGCGTCGCCGTGGGCGCGCTCACGAGGCCACCGCCACGGTCTCGGCGGGGGTCGACTGGCCGATCATCTGCAGGTACACGTCCTCGAGCGTGGGCCGGGCGACGGCGAGGTCGGGGACCTCGCCGGGGAACCGGGCGGCCAGGGTGGCGACGAAGGCCGTGGGGGTGGCGGTGGCCTCGGTGCGGCGCGCGCCGTCCTCGGTCCAGCTGACGACGGCCGGGGCCTGCCCGCGACCGCCCAGGGCGGCGGGGACGGCGACCTCGACCAGCCGGCCGCCGGTGATGACACCCACCCGGTCGGCCAGCTCCTCGGCCTCGTCCAGGTAGTGGGTGGTGAGCAGCATCGTCGTCCCGAGGTCGCGCAGGGACCGGATGAGGGACCAGAACTGGCGCCGGGCCTCGGGGTCGAACCCGGTGGTGGGCTCGTCGAGGAACAGCAGCGCCGGCTTGCCCACGATGCCCAGGGCCACGTCGAGCCGGCGCCGCTGCCCCCCGGACAGCGACCGGCCGCGGGCCCCCGCCTTCTCGGTGAGGCCGACGAGCTCGAGCACCTCGGCGGGGTCGCGGGCGTCGGGGTAGTAGGCGGCCTGGGCGGTGAGCAGCTCCAGGCAGGTCAGCTGGCTGTCCCCGCCGCCGGACTGCAGCACGATGCCGATGTCGGACTTCCACCGCCGGCCGCCCTGGGCCGGGTCGACGCCGAGCACCTGGACGTCGCCGCCGTCGCGGGAGCGGTAGCCCTCGAGCACCTCGACGGTGGTGGTCTTGCCGGCGCCGTTCGGGCCGAGCAGCGCGAACACCTCACCGCGACGGATGTCGAGGTCCAGCCCGTCGACGGCGTTGCGGTCGCCGTAGCGCTTCACCAGCCCGCGGACGCTGATCGCCGCATCGGGGTCGAGAGGGGCGGGCGGCGCGGACGAACGGGTCACGAGGAGCGAGTCTCCCCCATGTGGCTGTGCGGGTGCCCGGGTGCAGGTCGCCTGTGCCCGGGCACCCCGGTCAGGCAGTGATGCGATCGACCACGAGGGGCAGCGGGACGTCGTCGGTGTCCACGCCCACGGCGCCGTCCAGGGCCTGCAGGGCGCGGTCGATGCGGGACGCGTCGTCGGTCTGCAGCTCCAGCAGCGGCTGCCCGGCGGTGACCTGCTCCCCCACCCCGGCGTGCCAGACCACACCGGCGGCAGCGGACACCGGGTCCTCCTTGCGGGCCCGGCCGGCGCCCAGCCGCCAGGCGGCCACCCCGAGGGCGTAGGCGTCCAGGCGGGTGAGCGTGCCGGTGGCCGGTGCGGTCACCACGTGCCGCTCGGTGGGCTGCGGCAGCGGGGCGGTGGGGTCGCCGCCCTGGGCCCGGATCATCGCGTTCCAGCTGTCCATCGCCCGGCCGTCGGCGAGCGCGGCAGCGGGGTCGACGTCCCGACGCCCGGCACCGGCCAGCATCTCCCGGGCCAGCGCCAGGGTGAGCTCGACCAGGTCGGCCGGCCCGCCTCCGGCCAGCACCTCCAGGCTCTCCGCCACCTCGACCGCGTTGCCCGCGGCCCGGCCCAGCGGCCGGTCCATCGCGGTCACCAGCGCCACGGTGTGCACGCCCGCGGCCTCGCCGAGCCCGACCATCGTGCGCGCCAGCTCCCGGGAGCTCTCGACGTCCTTCATGAAGGCCCCGGAACCGGTCTTGACATCCAGCACCAGGGCGTCGGCGCCCTCGGCGATCTTCTTGCTCATGATCGAGCTGGCGATCAGCGGGATCGACTCGACGGTCCCGGTGACGTCGCGCAACGCGTAGAGCAGCTTGTCCGCCGGGGCCAGGTCGTTGCCGGCCGCGCAGACCACCGCGCCGACCCCGCGCAGCTGGGCCAGGTACTCGTCCTCGGTCAGGTCGGCCCGCCAGCCGGGGATCGCCTCCAGCTTGTCCAGCGTGCCGCCGGTGTGCCCCAGCCCGCGGCCGGACAGCTGCGGGACGGCGACGCCGCAGGCCGCGACGAGCGGGGCCAGCGGCAGGGTCGTCTTGTCCCCCACGCCACCGGTGGAGTGCTTGTCCGCAGTCGGGCGACCCAGGGACGACAGGTCCTTGCGGACGCCGGAGTCGATCATCGCCTGGGTCCAGGCGGCGAGCTCGGCCGGCGTCATGCCGCGGAAGAACACGCTCATCAGCAGCGCGCTCATCTGCTCGTCGGGCACCTGGCCCGCGGTGTAGGCGCCGATCACCCAGCGGATCTGGGCACCGGTGAGCTCGACGCCGTCCCGCTTGGCCCGGATGACGTCGATCGCGTCGTGCGCGCTCATGCCCGCTCCGCCGCCTGCACCAGGTCGTCGGGGCCGAACGCGTCGGGCAGCACCTCGCGCATCGGCACGATGCCCAGCGACACGGTCTCGATCATCATGTCCGCGCCGCCGAACTCCCAGAGCAGCTGCCGGCAGCGCCCGCACGGCATCAGCGGCTGGCCGTCGCCGCCCACGCAGGCCACCGCGACCAGCCGCCCGCCACCGGAGCGGGCCAGCTCGCTGACCATCCCGCACTCGGCGCACAGCCCGATGCCGTACGAGGCGTTCTCCACGTTGCACCCGGTGACCACCCGGCCGTCGTCGACCAGGCCGGCGACACCGACCGGGAACTCCGAGTACGGCGCGTAGGCGTGCGTCATCGCCTCGCGGGCCGCGACGCGCAGGGCGTCCCAGTCGATCTCGGGCATCAGTGTTCGCCTCTCCGGTACACGAGTCCGTCCGCCTTGGGCATCCGCAGCCGTTGGGAGGCCAGCGAGAGCACCAGCAGCGTGGTGATGTGCGGGGTGAAGGACACGATGCCCTCGGGCAGCACGTCGATGGTCAGGTAACCCGACAGCGTGGCGGCGGCGAAGGCCGCGGCGATGATCGCCTGGGTGAACTTGCGCCGGGTCACCTGGTAGACCGCGACCCCCGCCAGCAGCACCGCGACCAGCAGCAGCAGCGCGACCACGCCGGTGCGGCTGCGCAGCTGCAGGGCGTCGGCGAAGCCGAACAGCCCGGCGCCGGCGGCCAGCCCACCGGGCCGCCAGTTGCCGAAGATCAGCGCGGCGAGGCCGATGAACCCGCGGCCGTTGGTCTGCCCCTCGCGGTAGATGTTGGCGATGAAGACCAGGAACACCCCGCCCAGGCCGGCCAGCCCACCGGACACGATGACGGCGATGTACTTCAGCCGGTAGACCGGGACGCCGAGGGAGTCCGCCGCAGCCGGGTTCTCCCCGCACGAGCGCAGTCGCAGGCCGAACGCCGTCCGCCAGAGCAGCAGGTAGGCCGCCGGCACGAGCAGCACCGCGACGACGGTGAGCACGCCGACCCCGTTGGTCAGCCCGCGCAGCAGACCGGCGACGTCGGAGAGCAGGAACCACTGCCTGCCCTCCAGGTCACCGAGCAGGTCCGGGCCCGAGGACAGCACCGGCAGGGAGAAGCTCGGTGGCCGGGAGGACAGCGCCGGGGACTGGGTGACGCCGCCGCCGGCCGGGTTGTCGGTGTAGAGGAGCTCGGAGAGGAACCGGACGGCACCACCGGCCAGGATGTTGATCGCGACGCCGGAGACCACGTGGTCGACCCCGAAGGACACGGTGGCGATCGCGTGCAGCAGGCCACCGAGGGCACCGCACACGATCCCGCCGATCACGGCACCGACCCAGCCCCACTGGTAGCCGGCGAACCCGGCGCCCCAGGTCCCCAGGATCATCATCCCGTCGAGGCCGATGTTCACCACGCCGGCCCGCTCGGCGAAGAGCCCGCCGAGGGCGACGAGGAGCAGCGGCACGGCCAGCAGGAGGGCAGCGGAGAACGTCGAGGACGACGTCAGGGCCGCCTCGCCGCTGATCACCCGGACCGCGGAGAACAACACGATCAACCCGACCAGGAGCCAGGTGATCCGGCGGGACCGTCCGCCGCCCAGCAGGAGCTCCGTCACCGGCCCGCGGGACGGGGCGGTGCGGTCGGTCGTGGACAGCACCGTGCTCATGCCCGGCCTCCGATCGGGTCGGTGCGCCCGGCCGAACCGGTCGCCGAGGTCAGCGCGGGACCCTGCCCGCCGGCGGGACCCCCGCCGCCGGGGCCGTCGTCCGGCG
>JAOPVM010000045.1 GCA_025966215.1 Klenkia sp. | reverse complement strand
GCAGGCCAGCGCATCGGTGTCCGGGTGCATCCGGGAGGCCCGCCGGTCGTCGGCCCAGGCGTGCTCGTCGACCCAGGCGCGGATGCGCCTGGCCTCGGCCCTCCATCGGGCCGGGTCGCCGGGGATCTGGCCGGCCTCGGCGAGCTCGACGGCCTTGCTCAGCGCCTGCCAGCAGCCCAGCTTGGACGTCGTGTAGTGCTGCGGGTCGTGCAGCTCCCACATGCCGGCGTCCTTCTGCTGCCACCGGTCGCAGGCGGTGTCGGCGACCTCGGCCAGCATCCGGCCGGTCTCGGCGTCGAGCACGTTCCCGTTCTCCACGTACAGCCCGACGATGGAGAACAGGTCGCCGTAGACGCCGAGCTGCAGCTGGCCGGCCGCGGCGTTGCCGACCTGGACCGGGGTGACGCCGCGCCAGCCGGGCACGTCGGGCTCGGTGACGCCGGTGGGCAGGTCGCCGTTCAGGGTGTAGCAGACCCGCGGCTCGGGGCCGTGCCGGCGGATGGTGCCCAGCAGCCAGCTCATCGCGCCGTGGGTCTCCTCGCGCAGCCCGAACCGGAACAGCGCGGTGAGGGCGTAGGCGGAGTCGCGCACCCAGGCGAACCGGTAGTCCCAGTTCTTCCCGCCGGTCAGGTCCTCGGGCAGGGACGTCGTCCCGGCCGCGACCATCGACCCGCTGGGGGAGTGGATGAGCAGCTTGAGGGCCAGCGCGCCGCGCCGGACCTCGTGGTCGTAGCGGCCCTCCCAGTGGAAGGCCTCGCTCCAGGCCTCCCAGTTGGCGACGGTGCGGTCGATGCCGGCGTCGACGTCCTCGGGGCGGGCCAGGAACAGCGGTTCGCGCTCGGCGGCCACCAGCCCCAGCAGGTGCCGCGACCCCGGGGAGGTCGTGTAGTCCACGTCGATGCGCTGCTCGCCGACGTCGACGGCCGTGGAGCCGGCGGTGCGCACGGCCATGGTCAGGCCGTCGACCCGTAGGACGGCACCGTGCTGGGTGTCGTGCACCCAGGGGGAGACGGTGTTCAGCGCCGTGCCGGGGCGGACGGCGGCGTGCAGCGTGACCTCGCCGGTCAGGCCCTCCACCCGGCGGGCCAGCTCGGCCCAGGGCAGCCGGCCGGCGACGCCGGTGTTCATCGCGTCGGTGACCCGGGCGCTGCCGGTGGCGGTGTGGAACGTCGTGGTCAGCACGTTGGTGCGTGGGACGTAGGAGCGCTCGACGGTGAAGTCGGTGGTGGGGCGCAGCTCGATGCACCCGCCGTGCTCGGCGTCCAGGACCGCGGCGAACACCGGCGGGGAGTCGAAGGAGGGCAGCGGCAGCCAGTCGATGGAGCCGTCCCGGGCGACCAGGGCGAGGGTGCGGCCGTCGCCGATCGCAGCGTAGGTGCGCAGGTCCGCGTAGCCCTGGGTGTCGCGCTCGGTGACCGGGGTGGGGCCCGCGTGCCCCCACCGCAGGGCGGCGGGGGCAGCGGCGGGACCTGCTGTCACGGGGTGGGCATCCCGCCGTTGACGTTGAGGGTCTCCCCGATCACGTAGCCGGACTCGGCCGAGGCCAGGAACACGTAGGCACCGGCGAGCTCGGCCGGCTGCCCGGCGCGCCCGATCGGGGTCTCCGTGCCGAACTCCGGCAGGTTCTCCGGCGGCTGGCCACCGGAGGCCTGCAGCGGGGTCCAGAACGGGCCGGGCGCCACGATGTTGACCCGGATGCCCTTCGGTGCGAGCTGCTGCGCCAGCGCCTTGCTGATCGTGTTGATCGCTGCCTTGGTGGTGGCGTAGTCGACCAGCCCGGGGGCGGGGGAGTAGGCCTGGATCGAGCTGGTGGTGATGATCGTGGCGCCGGCCGGCAGGTGTGGCACGGCCTCCTGGACGACCCAGAACACCGAGTAGACGTTGGTCTTGAACGTCTGGTCGAACTGCTCGCTGGTCAGGTCGGCCAGCTCGTCGACCCAGACCTGCTTGCCGGCGACGAGCACGACGGCGTCCAGGCCACCGAGGGCCTCGACGGCGGTGTGCACCAGTGCGCGCGCCTCGGACTCCACGGACAGGTCGGCGGGGGCGAGCACGGCCGTGCGGCCGGCCTCCTCGACGAGCTTCGCGACGTCCTCGGCGTCGGACTGCTCGGTGGGCAGGTAGTTCAGGACGACGTCGGCGCCCTCGCGGGCGTAGGCGATCGCCGCGGCCCGGCCGATGCCGGAGTCGGCGCCGGTGATCAGCGCCTTGCGGCCGGTGAGGCGGCCGGACCCGCGGTAGGTGCTGGCGCCGTGGTCGGCACGGACGTCGAGCTCGGTCTCCAGACCGGGGGCGGCGATGCCCTTCTCGGGGTACCCGTCGGTGCGGTACTGGTCGACGGGGTTGGTGAAGGTGTACTGGTCGGACACGGTGCGAGCCTCCGGAGCGGTGGTCTGGCGGGCGTCGGCCGTGGGTGGCTGAACGGTCCGGCTCCCTCCTGCCCGGGGCCGGGTGGGCTCACACCGCCGCGGTGCCGTGGTCCCGCACACGGGGCCATTACGCTCGGCGCGTCTCCAGCAGGCGCCCGCCCGGGCACCGGGGGACGACGGAGGTCACACGTGAGCACGCCGACCGGAGGCCAGCCGCCCCAGGGCCCGTGGGACCCCCGGAACCCGCCGGGCCCGCAGGGTCCGCCGCCGTGGGCCGGGCAGGTCGCCCGCGGTCAGGGGCCGGTCGGTCCGCTGGGTGCCCCGAAGCCCCCGCAGTCCGGGCTCGCGAAGCTGCTCGTCCCGATCGCGCTGGTCGTGGCGGCGCTGAGCGTCGTCGGGCTCTTCCTGATCAGTCAGGGTTCGGTCGCCGAGGTCGGTGACTGTGTCTCCCGCGGGGACGACGACTCCATCTCCACCGTCGACTGCAGCTCGGCCGACGCGGACTACCGGGTCGCCGGGGCCGTGGAGGACGCCCGGTCCTTCCAGGCGGAGAGCGCCTGCCTGGGCGCGTTCCCCGAGAGCACGGCGTTCTACTTCGAGGGCACCTCCGGCGAGGCCGGCACGATCCTCTGCCTCACCGGGGTCTGAGTCTCAGGCCCGCGGGGGAGCCGTCGAGCCACGTTCCACCAGACGGGGCGGGGTCCGCTCCTCCGTGGGCTCGGGCGGGCCCCCGTCCCCGGTGAGCTGGGCGAGCAGCAGCTCGGCGGCGCGGGTGGCCAGCAGCTCGGCCTGGTTGTCCACGATGGTCAGCGGCGGGGTCCAGAAGTCCCAGAACGGCTCGTCCTCGGTGCAGATGACCGACAGCTGGCCGGGGACGTCCACGGCTCTGCGACCCAGCACCGGCAGCACACCGAAGGACGCCTCGTGGTTGGTGACCAGCAGCGCCGTCGGTGGCTCGTCCTGGGCCAGCAGGGTGCCGGTGGCCTCGATGCCGAAGCGGGCGTCGAAGGCCCCGCGGAAGACCAGCTCGTCGTCGACCGGGACGCCTGCGGCGGCCATCCCGGTGACGAACCCGGCGTGGTGGAGGCGGCCCGAGGTGACTCCGGGCGGGCCCTCGATCGCGGCGATCCGGGTGTGGCCCAGGGACAGCAGGTGCTCGGTGGCCATCCGGGCGGCGGTCTCGTAGTCGCTCATCACCGACGGCGCCCGGGCGCCCGGGACCTGACGGTTCATCGTGACCACCGCGCGTCCTTCGTCGACCAGGGCGTTGACCAGGTCGCCGTTGGCCCCCGACCCGGCGACCACGACGCCGTCCAACCGGTGCGCCCGCACGGTCTCCAGGAAGGCCGCCTCACGGGTCGCGTCCCCGCCGGTGGTGCAGATGAGGACCTGGTGGTCGTGCTCGGCGCCCCAGGCCTGCAGTGTCTCGGCGATGACGTGGAACGTGGCGTTGCGCAGGTTGTTGACCACCAGCCCGATCAACCGGGTGCGCCGGGTGCGCAGCGCGCTGGCCATCCGGTTGGGGTGGTAGCGCAGGTCCAGGGCAGCGGTGGCGACCCGCTGCCGGGTGACGGGCAGCACCGAGGGGTGCCCGGAGAGGGCACGGCTGGCGGTACTGGTGCTGACCCCGGCCCGGGCAGCGACAGCAGCGAGGGTCACGGGCACCCCGGGTGACTACCGGCCCCGGCGGACCCCCAAACTCCCGGCACCACGCCGCGGGCCGACCGGACTGTCGGACCCCCGTCCTACGGTCACCCCGTGGAACCCATCCCGGTCGACCTGGCGCGCGCCCCCGCGGCCAGCTCGGCGGCGGTGCGACGGCCCCGGGGCTGGGGCCGGGGCCGGGGTGTGCACTCGGACGGGGACTGGTGACCGATGGTCAGGTGACGATACCGTGACGTCACGAAACTGCAGCGGGTGGAACCGGACGGGTGGGGGTCGGCAGGTGAACGGACGGGCGGTGGGCCGAGACGAGCCGGCCTCGGTCGTCGCCGCGCGGCAGCTCGCCGCCGAGGCCCACGAGGGCCGGCACAGCCGCTCCGAGCGCGACCGCACCGACCGTCGTCCGCAGTCGGCTCGGGGCCGGGCGGAGACTGCCGGCCGCCGGGCCGCGCTGGCCCGGCACACCGCCGGCTGAGAGCTCCACGTCCGGTGGTGGACACCGACGGCCGGGGGAGAGACCTCCCGGCCGCCGGCGTCGGACCCCCCACAGAGGTCCCACCGTGGGCCAGGCCCACGGCTGACCGGCATTCGGACCCGGCAACCGGATCGGTTCACCCCCGACCCAGGGACTCCAGCACCGGACGCTCGACCGGCGTGGGTGGGATGGCCCGGCCGACGGTGGGGGAGAGGTCGAGCAACCCGGTCGCCGACAACGGCGGCTGGGCCATGAACCGGGCCGGGGCGTCCCGGCCGCCTCGGTGCGGCTGGGCGGCGTGCACCAGGAACGGGTGCACCAGCCAGACGTCGCCGGCGCGGCCGGTCGCCAGGGCCACCGGCCGGTGTCGGCTGGCGGCCTCGGCGTCGGGGGACACGTCGCGCACCGACCGGCCGTCGTCCCCGGCGTCGGCCAGCAGCGGCGGCACGTCACGGTGCGAGCCGAGCCGTACCCGGGTGGGGGCCTCGTCCGGCCCGACGTCGGAGAAGAGGAAGAGCATCAGCAACGCCCGGCCGCGGCAGGCCAGGTTGGTCCACCAGCCCTCGGCGGCCCGGGCCGGGTCGTCGGGGGCGAACCCGCCCTCGATGTGCCAGCCGGCGTCGCCGGGGTCCCGGTCGGGGTCGGGCTGCGGGAAGCGCACCGGCCACGACCCCAGTCCGAACGGCGCGGTCCAGCGGCCCTCGCCGGCGAGCTGGTCGTAGGCGGTGTGCAGCCGGGTGGTGTTCGCCGCGGCGATGAAGGGCGGCTCGGCGGACCAGTCCAGCCGGAGCACCGGCTCGGTCCAGGTGGACCGGTCGGCGGGGTCCAGGCCGGGGTGGCGGGCCTGCAGGTCGCGCCACAGCAGCCGTCGTCCGCGCTCGGCGAGGACGGTCGGGAACGCGCCCTCCACCAGCACGGCGCCGTCGCGTTCGAAGGTGGCGACCTGGTCGGGGGTGAGGCCGTCGTCCATGGCGTCAGTCTCGCGCGCGGGCCGACGACGTGCCTCACCCCCGCGGGTCAGGTGACCTTCCGGGCGTCGGTCAGCCATCCGGCGAGACGCTCCATGTAGCCGGCCTGGGCCGGGTAGTCCATGCCCTGGTACTCCCACGGGTGCACCTGGTCGGCCTGCACCGCCGGCAGCAGCCCGTAGGTCGGCTGGGTGGACATCTCCTCCGGGGTCATCGCCCCGCGCAGGCTGTAGAGCAGCACGTCGCTGGGGTAGTCGGTGACGGACTCCCAGCCGGCGGTCTGCCAGTAGTACTCCGAGCCACCCGGGTCGAGGAACTGCACGCCCAGGTCGGAGTACAGCCGCAGCGACGGGTCGTCGGCGGCCTTGGCCATGTAGAAGCCCTCGCCGGCGTAGGCGGCCACCGGGAGCACGGTGACCCCGCTGGACGCGGCCTCGGTCAGCGCGGAGGCGGCGGCGTCGAAGTCGGCCTGCAGGTCCGCGATCCCGCTCTCGTCGGCGCCCAGGGAGACGGCGAGGTCCGCGGTCCGCTCGATGACGTCGGCGGCCGAGCCGGACCAGGCGATCGCCACGATCGGGGCGATGGCCTCGAGCTGCTCCTGCTGCTCGATCGAGGCGATGCCGTACAGCGGCTGCTCGAGGTCCAGGGTGCCCTCGGTGTCGGTCGGGTAGACCGAGGTGACGATGACGTCGGGGTCGGCGGCGGCCAGCGCCTCGAGGTCGATCTCGCCGTAGGTGGTCCCGGTGATCTCCACGTCGGACAGGTCGCGGTCGGCGAAGGAGACGTCGTCGGCGGCCGAGGTCTGGCCGAAGGTGGCGACCGGCGCGATGCCGTAGTTCCACAGCGAGCTGACCACGTCGTTGAGGCCGGCGACCCGGTCGGGGGCCTCGTCCAGGGTGACGGTCACCCCGCGGTCGTCGGTGAACTCCCAGCCGGCGTCGGCGGACGCCGCGGGCGAGCTGTCGTCGCTGGCGCCGCAGCCGGCGACGGCGAGGGTGAGGCCGGCGGCCAGGAAGCCACCGAGCAGGCGGCGAGGGGTGCTGCGCACATGCGCTCCCGAGGTGCGACGGGGTGGTTCCCCGCGATGGCTGGTTAGGCTAGCCTCACTTCAGAACGGACAGGCACTTCGACCCCGGGAGCCCGCGTGACCAGCACCGTCGAGACCCTGCAGCCGGTCTACCGGTTCTTCACCGCTTCCGTGGCGCGCACCGAACGACTGTCCCCGAGCTTCCTGCGGGTGACCCTGACCGGCCCGGACATGGCCGACTTCGGGTTCGCCGGCGACGACCAGCGCTTCAAGCTGATCCTGCCCAACGGCGGGGAGTCGGTCGGTGAACTGCTCGCTGCGGCCGGGCCCGACTGGTACGTCCGCTACTGCGCGATGCCCGAGGAGACCCGGCCGCACCTGCGCACCTACACCGCGCGGGCGTTCCGCCCCGAGGTCGCCGAGCTCGACGTCGACGTGGTCCTGCACGGCATCGCCGAAGACGGCACCCCCGACGCGCACGCCGGCCCGGCCGCCACCTGGGCCGCGAGCGCCGACCCCGGGTCGGAGATCGTGCTGCTCGGCCCCGACCGCCCGGGCACCGGCCGCGGCTGGGGCGTGGAGTGGACCCCTCCGGTCGAGGCCGACACCCTGTTCCTGGCCGGTGACGAGACCGCGGTGCCCGCGATCGCCGGCATCCTGGAGTCGCTGGAGCCCGGCCCGCGGGTGGTCGCCGTGCTCGAGGTGCCCGAGGCGGGGGACTTCCTGCCGCTGCACCTGCCGGCCGGGGTCGACGTCCGCTGGCTGGCCCGGGGCGCCCGTCCGCGCGGCGAGCAGCTGGGGGTCGCGGTGCGCACCGCGCTCTGCGAGCTGGGCATCGCCCGGTCCACGCCCGGGGTCGACCCGGACGACGTCGACCTGACCGACGGCATCCTCTGGGAGGTGCCCGAGGCCGGCGCGCACACCCGCTGCTACGCGTGGCTGGCCGGTGAGGCCGGGGTGGTCACGAAGCTGCGCCGGCACCTGGTGCGCGACCTCGGCATCCCCCGCGAGGGCGTGGCGTTCATGGGCTACTGGCGCGAAGGGTCCCGCGGCTGACCGACCTGCTGGTCGACACCGCCACCGTCGTCGGCTCCCGGCCGGACGGGTGGTGGCGTGCCCGTGACCCGGCCCGGCCCGGCCGGCTCGGGGAGCTGCCGGACTAGACCGCGGTGAGCGTGATCCGCTGCGGCGCGGGCGTGCGGTTCGGCAGCGTGGCGACGAGGGCGAGGACCAGCGCGACGCCGTCCTCGATGACCGCGGCCTGCCAGTCCGGGACGCGCTTGCTGGCCCAGGTGCGCCAGCCCAGCCCGCCCCAGGAGCCGGCAGCGGCACCGGCCATGCCGGCGAGGATCGGCAGCGCGGCGTTGGCGTCCTCACGGGCGGACAGCGCACCGGCGCCACCGGCGGCCGAGGCGAACCGCAGCGGCAGACCCTGGGCGCTGGTGCGCGCCGGGGTGCCCTCGAGCTTGTCGCCGTAGAGCTCGGCACCGATCGCACCCAGCGCGCCGACCTTGCGCAGCGCGCCGCCCTCGGGGTTGGTCAGCGCGGGGGCGGACAGCCCGAGCGAGCTGCGGCAGCCGGTGGCGACGCCGAGCAGCGCCGACCGGACGGTGAGCCCGGCACCGGCCGCCTTCTTCGGGAACTCCTTCGGGGTCGGGATGGCCTCGACCACGGCCTGCACGGCGGCGCCGTAGGCCAGGTGCGGCAGCGCGTCGGAGACCCAGTCGCGGGAGGACCACTGGCGGGGGTCGTCGACGCCGAGGGCGGCGGTGGCGCCGTCGGTGAGCGCCATCGCGGCGGCACCGGTGGCCACGGCGCCGACCACGCTGGGCAGCCGGACGCCGGCGGCGCGGGCCAGGCTGGCGAGCACGCCCACGGCGACGCCGTTGCCGATGCCGCTGAGGGCACCGAGGGCGGTGCGGCGGTTGTCCCGCTCGCCACGCTTGCCCGGGACCTTCGTCCCGGCGGCGTCGGCGATCGCGTCGACGGTCTTGTCGGGAGTGGAGCTGGCATCGCGGCCGCGGACGGCCATGTCGAGGTAGGTGACGGCATTGAGGACGGTGGTGCCGGCCGCGCCAGCAGCCAACCCCCGTGAGAAGGACCCGGTCATGGCCTGACCCTGCGGCCCCCGGGTGAGGGCGGCAACCGGTGGTCCGGCTCACGTGCGGACCATCACGGCTCCCACCTGGGCGTTTCAGGAGCTTTCGCCAGCCACGGCTGGCACCGTGGGGATCTGCGCCCGAGGTCGTGTGCCCGCCTTCCACCACCCGCGCCCCCACTCTCCAGCGAGGTCCCCCCATGTCTGCACCCTTCTTCCTGCGTGCCCGCGAGCCGGTCGCCGGTCTCGTCCGCACCGCCGCCGGCCGCGCGCCGCTGCCCTCGCTGGGCCGGCTGCGCACCGCCGTCTGCGCGCTGTTCGCCCTCGACGGGTTCGTCTTCGGCTCCTGGGCCGCCCGGGTGCCCGGGGTCAGCGCGCAGGTCGGCGCAGACCACAGCACGCTGGGTCTGGCCCTGCTCTGCCTGTCCCTCGGCGCGCTGGCCGTGATGGCGCTGACCGGCGCGCTGGCCGCCCGGCTCGGCGCCGGCCTGGTCGCCTCGCTGGCCGCCGTCGCACTCTGCGTGGGCGCCGTGCTGCCCGGCCTGGCCACCTCGGTGCCCCAGCTGTGCGCGGCGCTGCTCGCCTTCGGTGCGGTGACCGGCATGGTCAACGTGGCCGCCAACTCGGTCGGCGTGCAGGTCGAGGGCCGGGCCCGGCGCCCGCTGCTGTCCGGGATGCACGCCGCGTTCAGCTTCGGCGGACTCGGTGGCGCCCTGGCCGGCGGCCTCGCCGCGGCCCACCTGGACGTGCTGCCGCACTTCGTCGTCGTCGCCGGGTTGGGGCTGCTGGTCACCGCCTGGGTGGTGCCGGTGCTGGTCGGTGCGGACGGCGACCCGGCCGTCGCGCGGGAGCCCGTGGTCCGTCGCGCCGCGTCCTCCGCGGCCCGACCCACCGCAGCGCTGGTCGTGCTGGGTGCCATCGCCGGGGCGACTGCCTACGGCGAGGGCGCGCTGACCGACTGGGGTGCGCTGCACCTGCGGGAGGACCTCGGCGCCTCCTCCCTGCTGGGCGCCGCCGGGTACGCCGGCTTCGCGCTCACCATGGCCTGCGGGCGGCTGGCCGGCGGGCAGCTGGTGACCCGGTTCGGTGAGCGTCGGCTGCTGGTCGGCGGCTCGCTGCTGGCCGCGGTGGGTGCGCTGCTGGTGGTCGTGCCGTCGTCCGTGCCGGTGGCCCTGGCCGGCTTCGGACTGGTCGGGCTGGGCCTGGCCAACGTGTTCCCGCTGGCCATCGCCCGGGCCGGTGCGCTCGGTGGCGCCTCGGGCATCGCGCTGGCGACGACGGTCGGCTACACCGGCCTGCTCGGCGGGCCGCCGGCGATCGGCTTCCTGGCCTCGACCGCCGGGCTGCCCGTCGCGCTCAGCACGGTCGCGCTGCTGGCCGTGGTTGCTGCGGTGCTGACCATGACGCTGGACGGCGCCCGCGTGCGGATGCCGGCCGTGCCGTCGCTGCCGGTCCTCGACCTGGCGTCGATCCACCGGGCGGCCGGCGACCTCCGCGTTCTCGCCGTCGTCTGACCGGCGGTGGGTTCAGGCCTGGACCACCTGGCTCCGGTAGCTCTCGATGATGGCCATGAACTCGCGCAGCTCGGGGTCGGGCACCCCGACGAAGTCCAGGGTCGCCTCGATCTCCTTGGCCACGGCGTCGAAGCCCGCCGTGTCGATCGACAGGTGCTCGTGCGCCGAGTCCATGTCGTGCCCGATGTAGCACCGGGGGCCACCGGTCGCCTCGATCGACCACGAGGTCACCAGCCACTTGTAGCCGGCGGCGTTGGCGGGGTTGCCGTGGTGCTCGTGGACCTTCTCGTTGGCGTTGACCTTGACGTTCTGGAACAGCCGGTCGACCAGGATGTCGACCGCACCGGCGATGCCGTAGCACCCGCCCAGGCGTTCGTAGAGGGTCGCGTTCGCCGGCTGGACCGCAGGCGCGGTGGCGGGGTCGGCCTCGGGCGCGAGACGACGGGTGTCGGGGACGTGCGCGTCCTCGGGCGTGGTGGTGGCGGCATCGGTGCTGGTGACGGTCATGACGTGGCTCCTCCGGCGGTGGTCGACGCTGCAGCTGCCCCACGGATCGGGTCCCCGACTGCCCAGAACCCCCTCCTTGCCGCGCGGTCCACCCCGTGAGTGTGACGCAGGTTACTTGTGTGCAAGCTGATCGTGCAATGCCTTGTGCGCACACCGGCCCGGTCGGCGGCCCGTGGTCACCGCGGGGGAGGCTGGACCGGTGACCGACGACCCCTACGTGCGCGTCCGGGGCGCCCGCGAGCACAACCTGCGCAACGTCGACGTCGCCGTCCCCCGGGACTCCCTGGTGGTGTTCACCGGGGTGTCGGGGTCGGGGAAGTCGTCGCTGGCGTTCGGCACGATCTACGCCGAGGCGCAGCGCCGGTACTTCGAGTCGGTCGCCCCGTACGCCCGCCGGCTGATCCAGCAGGTGGGCGCCCCGGCGGTCGAGGAGATCACCGGCCTGCCGCCGGCGGTGGCGCTGCAGCAGAGCCGGGGGACGCCGAGCAGCCGGTCGACCGTCGGCACGGTGACCACGCTGTCGAACTCGCTGCGGATGCTGTTCTCCCGCGCCGGTGACTACCCGGCCGGGGCGGCGCGGCTGGACTCCGACGCCTTCTCGCCCAACACCGCCGCCGGGGCCTGCCCGGAGTGCTCGGGGCTGGGCACGGTCTACGAGGTCACCGAGCAGACCCTGGTGCCCGACCCGTCGCTGAGCATCCGGGACGGCGCGGTCGCGGCGTGGCCCGGGGCCTGGCACGGCAAGAACCTGCGCGACATCCTCACCGAGCTCGGTCACGACATCGACCGGCCGTGGCGGGAGCTGCCGGCCGACGAGCGGGACTGGATCCTGTTCACCGACGAGACGCCCGAGGTGACCGTGCACCCGGTGCGCGGGCCCGGGCAGATCCAGCGCGACTACACCGGCCGGTTCCAGGGCGCCCGGGCCTACGTGATGCACACGCTGGCGAACACCAAGAGCCCGACGCTGCGCCGGCGGGTGCTGCAGTACGTGCAGACCAACCCGTGCCCGGTGTGTGGGGGCAGCAGGCTGCGGCCGGAGTCCCTCGCCGTCACCGTGGCCGGGCGGAGCATCGCCGAGCTGACCGCGCTGCCGATGACCGACCTGGTCCCGGCGCTGCGCACCGCGACGCTGCCCGAGGTGGGGGAGGGCATCGCCGCCGACCTGGTCGGCCGCATCCAGGT
>JAOPVM010000041.1 GCA_025966215.1 Klenkia sp. | reverse complement strand
GTCTCCAACCCGCCCTACGTGCCCGAGGGCGCCGGGTTGCCGCGCGAGGTCGCCGAGCACGACCCGCCGCTAGCGCTGTGGGGCGGCCCCGACGGGCTGGACGTCGTCCGTGGCCTGCTGCGCACCGCCGCCCGGCTGCTGCGGCCCGGTGGGTTGCTGGCCATCGAGCACGCCGACCTGCAGGGCGACTCGTTGCCGGCGCTGGTGCGGGCGCACGGCCCGTGGGCCGACGTCGTGGACCACCCCGACCTCGCCGGCCGGCCGCGGTACACGACCGCTCAGCTGCAGAAGCGCGACTCGTAGTCCGGCTGGCCGGGCCTGCTGACGTCCAGGTCGCGCCGCTGGACGGCGATCTCCCCGCCCCGGTCCGCGCAGGCGGCGTCGAACGCGTCGTCGGTGTACTCGACCTCGATCACCTCGGCGCCGTAGACGTCGGTGTAGGCGTCGCACTCGTCGAACTCCTGGCACTGCTCGGTGACGGCGAAGTCGAAGCCGAGGCCGGCGTCCAGCAGCTCGGCGGTGTTCTTCTGCCCGATGGCCAGCCCGGCGTCGTGCGCCCGGTCGACCAGGAGCTCGGCCATGGCGACCGCGTCGTCGGCGTCCAGCAGGCCCTCCGAGCGGGTCCAGCTGTCCAGGTTGTCCGGCTCGACGGCGTCGAAGCCGTCCGCGGCGCAGTCGTCGATCCACGGGCCGAGGACGTCGAGCACCCGCTGCCGCTGCTCCGGGGTGCCGATGTCGAGCAGGAACTCACCCGGCCAGTCCGGGTCCTCCACCCGCGCGCCGGCCGCGTCGTGCAGCAGCACGTCCTCGGGGAACGCCGACTCGCCCGGCTGGGTCTGGAAGGCGTTGACGTAGCAGGAGGACCACCGGCCGGGGGCGGGGGGGTCGGTGCGGTCGCGGACGACGCCGGTGACGTCGTCGGCCGGCTCGTACGCCCCGCCCAGCTGGTAGTCGACCCGGGTGCCCATCGACGGGGGGTCGGTCGCGGGGGAGCCGCAGGCGCCCGCCAGCAGCACCACGACCAGCAGGAACCCGCGCACGGCCGGGACTCTAGGTGGGGGAGACTGGGCAACCGTGGCCGACGTCTACGACTGCACCGACGACGAGCAGCGCACCGCGGGCCTCACGGCCGCCGCCGGGGCGCTCTCCCGCGGTGACCTGGTGCTCCTGCCCACCGACACCGTCTACGGGGTGGCTGCCGACGCCTTCACCCCCGAGGCGGTCGGCAAGCTGCTCGCGGCCAAGAACCGCGGCCGCAACATGCCGGTGCCGGTGCTCATCGGGGAGGCGTCCACGCTGGCCGGGCTGGTCACCGTCGTCCCCCCGATGGCGCACCGACTGGCCGAGGCGTTCTGGCCCGGGGGGCTCACCCTGGTGCTCGAGCACACCCCGACGTTGAGCTGGGACCTGGGCGAGGCCGAGGGCACCGTCGCCGTCCGGTTGCCCGACGACGAGCTGGCCCGGGACCTGCTGCGCCGCACCGGCCCGCTCGCCGTCTCCAGCGCGAACCGCTCGGGCCGACCCGCGGCGACGTCGGCCCAGCAGGCGGAGTACCAGCTCGGTGAGCACGCTGCCGTGCTGCTCGACGGCGGCCCCCGCGACTCCTCGGCGGCCAGCACCATCGTCGACTGCACCGGCGACCACCCGCGCGTCCTCCGCGTCGGCGCCATCGACCCCGACCGCCTCCGCGAGGTCGTCCCCGAGGTCACCGACTGAAGGGCGATACCGTGGGGCGACCTCCGCGTGGCCGTCCCCGGGCACGCGGCGCCCCCTCCCTCTGGAGCGCAGCCGCGATGAGCACCCTCGCCGACACCCCCTACTGGGGCCCCGACTTCGACGCCCTGGCGTCCTTCGACCCCGACATCGCCGGCGTCGTCACCGACGAGCTCGACCGCCTCCGCAGCGGCCTGCAGCTGATCGCCAGCGAGAACTTCACCAGCCCCGCCGTGCTCGCCGCGCTGGGCAGCACGCTGAGCAACAAGTACGCCGAGGGCTACCCCGGCAAGCGGTACTACGGCGGCTGCGAGGTCGTGGACCGGGCCGAGTCCATCGGCATCGAGCGCGGCAAGGAGCTCTTCGGGGCCGAGCACGTCAACCTGCAGCCGCACTCCGGTGCCAGTGCGAACCTGGCCGCCTACGGGGCCTTCCTCAAGCCCGGCGACACGATGCTCGGCATGGCACTGCCGATGGGTGGTCACCTCACGCACGGCACCAAGGTCTCGTTCTCGGGGAAGTGGTTCAACGCCGTGCAGTACGGCGTGGACCCCACGACCGAGCACATCGACTACGACCAGGCCCGCGACCTGGCCCGTGAGCACAAGCCGAAGATGATCATCGCTGGTGGCTCGGCCATCCCGCGCCTCATCGACTTCAAGGCCTTCCGCGCGATCGCCGACGAGGTCGGCGCGATCCTCATGGTCGACGCCGCGCACTTCATCGGTCTGGTCGCCGGCAAGGCGATCCCCTCGCCGGTGCCCTACGCCGACGTCGTCACCTTCACCACGCACAAGGTGCTGCGCGGGCCCCGCGGCGGCGCGATCGTCTGCAAGGCCGAGCACGCCAAGGCCATCGACAAGGCGGCGTTCCCGATGATGCAGGGCGGGCCGCTCATGCACGCCGTCGCCGCCAAGGCGGTGAACCTCAAGGAGTGCCTGACGCCCGAGTACCAGGCCTACACCCGCCAGGTCATCGCCAACGCCCAGGCGCTCGCCGAGGGCCTCACCGCTGAGGGTCTGCGCCCGGTCGCCGGGGGCACCGACACCCACCTCGCGCTGCTGGACCTCCAGTCCACCGGGGTCACCGGCGCCGAGGCCGAGGCCCGCTGCGACGCCGCCGGCATCGTGCTGAACAAGAACGCCATCCCCTTCGACCCGCAGCCGGCCTCGATCGCCTCCGGCATCCGGGTCGGCAGCCCCGCGGTGACCACCCAGGGCATGGCCGAGTCGGACATGAAGGAGATCGCCTCGCTGATCGGCGTCGCGATCCGGGACACCGACGGCTCGCGCACGGCCGAGGTCGCCGGTCGCGTCCACGAGCTGGTCACTGCGCACCCGGCCTACCCCGAGCCCGTCCGCTGACCCCGGCGTCCGGGCCGCCCCGCGCGGCCCGGACGTGACCGCCCACCCGACGTCCGACCGCGAGGAGCCCGAGCACCGGTGCGCGAGTACGTCGTCGTCTGCCTCGTGGCAGCGCTGGTCACCTTCCTGACCACGCCCGTCGTGCGGGTGCTCGCGGTACGGCTGAAGGTCGTGGCCGCCGTGCGCGACCGGGACGTGCACGTCATCCCCACCCCGCGCGGGGGAGGGGTGGCGATGTACCTGGGTGTGGCCGCCGCGGTGCTGGTCGCCAGCCGGTTGCCGGCCCTGCAACGCACGTTCGAGGACTCCCAGACCTACGCCGTGCTCGTGGCCGGTGGGCTGATCTGCCTGCTGGGGGTGCTGGACGACCGGTTCGGCATCGACGCGCTCACCAAGCTCACCGGCCAGATCGCCTGCGCCGGGGTGATGGTGTTGCTGGGGGTGCAGTTCCTCTTCGTCTTCCTGCCCTTCGCCAACATCGGCACGCTGTCCCTCGGCGACGTCGGGGTGCCGCTGACCATCCTGGTGACGGTGCTGGTGGTCAACGCGTTGAACTTCATCGACGGCCTCGACGGTCTCGCCGCCGGGGTCTCGGCGATCTCGGCGCTGGCCCTGTTCGCCTACAGCTACAACCTGGGCCTGGTCGGCTACGACGACACCGCCTCGGCCCCCGCGCTGATCACCGCGGTGCTGGCCGGGGCGTGCCTGGGGTTCCTGCCGCACAACTTCTCCCCGGCCCGCATCTTCATGGGCGACTCCGGCTCGATGCTGGTCGGGTTGATGCTCTCGGCCGCCGCGGTGTCGGCGACCGGGCGGGTGGACACCCAGAGCTTCGACTCCGCGGCCAGCGTGCTCCCGCTGGCGCTGCCGCTGCTGGTCCCGCTCGCGGTGCTCTTCATCCCCTTCACCGACCTGGTGCTGGCCGTCGTCCGGCGCACCCGCAAGGGCCAGTCGCCGTTCAGCCCGGACAAGATGCACCTGCACCACCGGCTGCTCTCGATCGGCCACTCGCACCGCCGCGCGGTGCTGATCATGTACTTCTGGGCGGCACTGCTCAGCTTCGGCGTGATCGCGCTGTCCATCACCGGCGGCACCGTCGAGGTGCTGGTGGTGGTCTCCGCCCTGCTGGTGGTCGGCGTGGTCGTGGTGCTCAGCCCGCGGGCCCGTCGGGCCGACCGGACGGCGGCCTCGGTGGCTGCGTCGGAGACCCGGGCCGCCCGCACCGCCCGACGCCGGCCCTGGGGACGACGACGC
>JAOPVM010000251.1 GCA_025966215.1 Klenkia sp. | reverse complement strand
GCTCCGAACGGGTCGGCGCATCGACGGCGGGCCGGGCGCCGGGGGGCGCGGCCGGTGTGGTGCGGATCAGGTGGCCGGTGTCGTCGAACCTGTTGCTGCGCCCGTCGATCCAGCCGTGGCAGAGCAGCACCTGGGTGAACTCCTCCCAGGTGACCGAGGGGAAGGCCCTCGTCGTGTCCAGCAGCATCCAGAGCCCGGCTGCGTCGGCGCCGTGCTCATCGAACCAGGCGTGCGCCTCGTCGGCGGTGGCCGAGGAGCGGCGCTCGGTCTCGTCGGCCATCCGGCCAGGCTGCCGCGCGCCCACCCGGTTCGGGGACGAAGGGGCCCGCGGGCGCCGGGAGGCCCCCGGTTCCCCGAACGCGGGGTCAGCCGGAGGCGCGGCGGGCTCGGTAGGCGGCGGCGTGCGTGCGGTTGGCGCAGCTGGCGTCGCAGAAGCGGCGGGAGCGGTTCCTCGTCAGGTCGACCAGGGCGGCGCCGCAGCCCTCGGCCTCGCAGCGGCGCAGCCGGTCCAGCTCCTCGGCGCGCACCAGGTCGGCGACGGCCATCGCCGCCTCGACCGCCATCCGGTGCGGCACGGGGGCGTGCGGCTCGGTGGCGTGCACGTGCCAGCCCCAGTCGTCGTGCCGGACCAGCTGCGGCCGGGCCTGCCCCTCGCGGAGCAGCCGGTTGACCACGGCGACGACGCCGGCGGTGTCGGCGTCCCACATCTCGCCCAGCTCGGCGCGCAGGGCGTGCACCCCGGCGAGCTCCGCGGCGTCCCCGACCCGGTCGCCGGTGAACTCCCAGGTGTCCAGGAACAACGTCAGGGCGGCGGGGTCGGGGAGGAGCTCGACCCCGTTGCCGGTGTTCACCAGCTCGGCGGCGGCGTTGAGCCCGACCTCGGTGTCATGGGCAAAGAGCATGTTGCTCCTGACGTCTGCTACGGTGCGGCACGTCAGGAGTGTACGTCCCAAAGGTCCTGACGCGTCTCGAGGAGAACCACCGTGCTGGACCGTCGCGCCGGGCTGACCGGACTGCTGCTCGCCCTGGCCTCGGCGGCTGCCTTCGGCACCTCCGGGGTGTTCGCCACCGCACTGCTGGACGCCGGGTGGAGTGCCGCGGCCGCGGTGACCGTCCGGGTCGGGCTGGCCGCGCTGGTGCTCACCGTGCCGGCGGTGCTGCAGCTGCGCGGGCGCTGGCACCTGCTGGGCAGCAACGTCGGTTCGGTGCTCGCCTTCGGCCTGCTGGCCGTCGCCGGCTGCCAGCTCGCCTACTTCCTCGCCGTCGGCCGGCTCTCGGTCGGGGTGGCACTGCTGCTGGAGTACTCCGGCGTCGTCCTGGTCGTGCTGTGGACCTGGCTGCGGCACGGGCAGCGGCCCAGCCCGGTCACCGCCACCGGCGTCGCCGTCGCGGTGGTCGGTCTGGTGCTGGTCCTCGACGTCGTCCGCGGCGCCCAGATCGACCCGCTCGGCGTGGTCTGGGGTCTGCTGGCCGCGGTCGGCCTCGCGTCCTACTTCGTCATCTCCGCCCGCTCGGACGGCGCCCTGCCCCCGCTGGTCAGCGCCTGGGGCGGACTCGGTGTGGGTGCAGTCGCCCTCGGCCTCGCCGCCGCCGTCGGCCTGGTGCCCTGGCAGACCAGCGCAGCCGACGTCGAGCTCGCCGGCGCGCAGGTCACCTGGCTGGTGCCGGTCCTCGGGCTGGCGCTGGTCGCCGCGGCGTTCGCCTACGCCACCGGGGTCGCCGCGATCCGCCGGCTGGGCTCCCGGCTGTCCTCCTTCGTCGGGCTCACCGAGGTGCTCTTCGCCGTTCTCTTCGCCGCCCTGCTGCTGGGCCAGGAACCCGGCCCGGTGCAGCTGCTCGGCGGGGTCGTCGTCCTGGCCGGGATCGTGCTGGTCCGGGCCGGCGAGCGCCCGGCGGCCCTGGTCGACGTCGACCCCGTTCCGGTGACCGCCGCCCGCTGAGCGTCAGGTCGGGAGGAGGCGGAACCCGACCGTGGACCGGACCATCAGCCGGACCAGGGCCAGCACGGCGGCGTGCACCGCGGTGCCCACCCACGGGTCCGTCCGGTCCAGGCCCGGGATGGTGCCGACGGGCAGGGCGACGAACACGTGCACGATGAAGACGTAGAGGCTGACCGTGCCCAGCGGCGTGGAGAACCAGCCGACCGCTGCGTTGACCGGCTTCCACATCGTGGTCAGCACCGCGTAGGCGACGACGACGACCATCGCCAGGTCGACCAGTCGGCCCACCTGCAGGTCGGTGCGTTGGTAGAGGGTCCAGTAGAGCCGGTCGTAGCCGCCCTCCAGTGGTTCCACGTGCAACAACGAGCCGGGGCAGAGGGCGACGAGGGTGCCGACGTAGGCCGTCATCAGCGCGGTGACCAGCACCTTTCCGCGCACCCTGGACAGCGCGCGGTGATCTGACGCCGGTAGAACCCGACGACCAGGCCGTGGGGGCGAAGGCGATCTGGCGTCGACGTGCTCCGGGCCGGGCCAGTACGGGGCACAGGGGTCGTCGGCGTCGGCGACCGCGCCGTCCCCGTCGGTGTCCAGGGCGGACTGCTCGCGGGGGCCCGAGCCCTCGACCTCGCCGCGGGCGGTGCCGAACGGGTAGCCGGCGCCGTAGGCCAGGGCCCAGGTCGTCGCCGCACCCGGGGCGGTGGTGTGCACGACGTCGGCCAGCGTGCGGAACGCCGCGACGTGGGCCGCGGGCTGCTGGCCCCAGGGGGTCCAGGAGCCGTTCATCTCCGGGGCGAAGCGCACCCAGAAGGCCGCGTCGTCGGCCTCGGTCAGCTCGGCGACCGCGTCGGCGAGCCGCCGGGCGTCGTCGGTGGTGAGGTCCTCCAGGGCCACCGTCGGTTCCAGCGTCAGCACCGCCAGCGAGCCTCCGGCGGTGGCCTGCTCGACGAGCTGGGGCAGGGACAGCTCGTCGTCGGCGGTCAGCGGGTAGCGGACGGACTGCGCGAACAGGCGGGGGGACTCCCCGAGCCGGTCGGTGGGGTGAGGGCCCCGCGCGGGGCGGCCCGGACGGGGGAGACCCCCAGCCCGACGAGGAGCCCGACGAGGTCCGCGAGGAGCCCGGCGCGCCTCACCGCGACCGCCGGCGGACCAGGAACCAGCGGTTGGTCGACCCCTCCCGCTCGTAGACCAGCTCGTCGACGGCGGCCCGGGCCAGCGCCAGCCCCCGGCCGTCCTCGGCCAGCGCCAGCACGGCGTCCAGGTCGTCGGGGTCGCCGGACCCCGGCATCGCCGCGGCCGCCAGGTCGACGTGGGCCTCGGCGCCGTCGTCCTCGAAGCGGGCCTCGACCCGGTCGGGCCAGCCGCTGACCCGCAGCACCAGCGTCACGTCCTGACCGCGGGTGGCGTGCTCGACGATGTTGGCCGCCACTTCGGCGACCGCGGTGTCGAAGTGCATCCGGTCCAGGGTGGGCATCGCGTCGTCGGCCCAGAGCGCGGCGAGCAGCTCGTGCACCTGCTCCAGGCTCTCCGGCCGGGCGTTGACCCGCAGGACGTGCTCGACGCCGTCAGTCGCCATCGAAGGCGCCCGCGACGTCGGGGCGCGGGCGCAGCACGCGGTGCAGGTTGGTCAGCTCGAGCACGGCCTGCACCTGCGGTCCGACGGCGGCCAGCCGCAGGTCGCCGCCCGCCTGCCGGGTGGTCTTCAGCCCGGCGATGAGCGCACCCAGGCCGGAGCTGTCGATGAAGTCGGTGCCCGACAGGTCCACCACGATGCGGGCGTGTCCCTGCTCGACCAGCTGGCTGACCAGCCCGCGGAGCTGGGGCGCGGCGACCATCGTCAGCCGGCCGACGGGGGCGAGCACCCCGACGCCGTCGTCCCGGGTGTGCGTCTGGAACTCGATCACGAGGAGACCTTCTCTGCGGTGGTGGCGGGGGAGAACCCGCGGTAGCGGACGGCGGTGATGACGACGGAGAAGACGGCCAGGTCGTAGCCGACCCAGACGAGGTTGGCCCAGGTGCCCAGCGGGGTGGCCTGGCCCACGGCGAGCCGGATCAGCCCGACGACGGCGGCCACCACCAGCAGCACCATCACGGTGAGCTGGGGCTTGACCAGGTGCCAGGGCAGCTCGTCGCCGCCCTGCCTGGTCTTCGGCGTCACGGCGAACCCGAGGCTGCGGCCGCGGTACACGTTGGCCACCGCGGAGGTCACCGACCGGATCCACACCGGGAACAGCGCCAGGGCGTACTGCTGCCCCCGCCAGGTCGCCGCACCCCGGGCGACGACGAGGAACAGCAGCTGGTTGACCACCAGGAACGGGATCAGCCGGATGAAGAAGTCCGAGCTCAGGGCCTGGACGGGCAGCACACCGACCAGCAGGTAGACGATCGGGGCGGCGAGGTAGACCAGCGCGGCGAAGCCGGCCAGGTAGCTCCACATCGTGGCCGTGTACATCAGCTTCTTGGTGAGCGAGAGCCCCTTCTGGAACAGCTGGTTCTCCCGCAGCATCACCTGCACGGTGCCATGTGCCCAGCGCAGCCGCTGGGTCAGCATGGTGCCCAGGTCCTCGGGCGCCAGGCCCAGGGCCAGCACCTCGTGGTGGTAGACCGAGCGCCAGCCCAGCCCGTGCAGCCGCATGCAGGTGGCCATGTCCTCGGTGACCGAGATGGTCGCCAGCGGCATCACCGGCTGGGCCTCGACGTCGCGGACGACGTCGACGGAGCGGACCAGCTCGCGCACCCCCTCGATGGCGCCGAGCGGCGAGAACGCGCGCCC
>JAOPVM010000035.1 GCA_025966215.1 Klenkia sp. | reverse complement strand
GTCGGGGTGGGGGTCGCCGAGCTGCTGGCCGCCGCGGGCCGGGACGTCGCGCTGGCCACCCCGGACGACGTCGTCGGCTCGATGCTCGGCCCGTCCGGTGACCTGGCCGCGGCGAACGGCCGGCTCGCCCGGGCCGGGGTGCGCCGGGAGACCGCGGTGCTGCTGCGCTCGTGGGCCGACGGGGTCGCCGTGCTGGAGCACCGGTGGAGCGGGGCGGCCCTCGAGGTGGTCTGTGCCGCCGTCGTCGACGCCGGGCACCGGCTGCCCGGCCGGGTGCTGCCCGACGAGGGCCGGGAGCGGTTCGCCGGCGACGTCGTCGCGCCGCGGACGGTGCTCGACGCCGTGCTGGAGGGCCGCCGGGCGGCTCACGCGGTGTCCGCGCGGGTGGCGGTGACCGCGTGAGCAGCACCCCGGCGCTGGAGTCGCTGCCGGTCAGCAAGCCCTGGTACCTGCGGGGCCCGGCGGCGTGGAAGCCCCGAACCGGGCGGCCGGTGGCCGCGGCCCCCTGGGGGCCCTGACGGCCCGACGCACCGATGCGTCGGGTCGCGCACCACGCACGCAGCGGGGGACTCGACGAGGAGGAACCACAGATGGGCAAGCTCGAGGGCAAGGTCGCCTTCATCACCGGTGCGGCCCGAGGTCAGGGCCGCAGCCACGCACTCCGGTTGGCGCAGGAGGGGGCGGACATCATCGCGGTGGACCTGTGCGAGCAGGTCGGCACCATCGACTACCCCATGTCCACCCAGGAGGACCTGGACGAGACGGTGCGCCAGGTGGAGGCACTGGACCGACGCATCCACGCGGTCAAGGTCGACGTCCGGGACCAGGCGGCGATGAAGGCGGCGTACGCCGCCGGGGTCGCGGAGCTCGGCCCGGTCGACATCGTGCTGGGCAACGCCGGCATCGCTCCGCTGGGCAGCGCGGAGCCCGACCCCGAGCGGACGTTCGACGAGGTCGTGGCGATCAACCTGAAGGGGGTCTGGAACACCGTCTGGGTGGCGGCCCAGGACATGATCGACCGCGGCCAGGGTGGGGCGATCGTGCTGACCAGCTCCACCCAGGGCCTCACCGGGCGGGGGTCGGACGGCTCCGCCGCCGCCATCGGCTACGCCGCGGCCAAGCACGGCGTCGTCGGGCTGATGCGCAGCTTCGCGAACTGGCTCGGCCCGTACGGCATCCGGGTCAACACGGTGCACCCCACGGGCGTGCACACCCCGATGGTCGAGAACGAGGTCATCGGCCGCTACGTCGAGGAGAACGCCGACGCCGCGGCGATGGTCGCCAACCTGATGCCGATCGACCTCATCGACGCCGTCGACATCAGCAACGCGGTCCTCTACCTGGTCTCCGACGACGGCCGGTACGTCAGCGGCGTCACGCTGCCCGTCGACGCCGGCTTCACCGCCCGATGACGGGTCTGCTGGAGGGCAAGGTCGCGTTCATCACCGGGGCCGCCCGCGGCCAGGGCCGCAGTCACGCCGTCCGGATGGCCGAGGAGGGCGCCGACGTCATCGCCGTCGACCTCTGCGCCCAGATCGGCACGGTGCCCTACGGCATGGCCACGCCGGAGGACCTGGCCGAGACGGTGCGGCAGGTGGAGGCGCTCGACCGGCGGATCGTCGCCAGCACCGTCGACGTCCGGGACTCCGCGGGCCTGCAGTCCGCGCTGGACGACGGGGTCGCCCAGCTCGGCGGGCTGGACGTCGTCTCGGCCAACGCGGGGGTGTTCAGCACCGCCCGCTTCGAGGACCTCACCGACGACCAGTGGGACGACATGATCGGGGTCAACCTGACCGGGGTGTTCCGCACCGCGCGGGCCGCGGTCCCGCACCTGAAGGCCAACCCCGACGGCGGCGCGATGGTGCTCACCAGCTCCACCGCGGGCGTCAAGGGCATCCCGAACGCCGCGCACTACGTCGCGGCCAAGCACGGGGTGGTCGGCCTGATGAAGACGCTGGCCAACGAGCTGGCACCGCACCGCATCCGGGTCAACTCGCTGCACCCCACCACGGTGGACACCGACATGATCCAGAACCCGGCGATGTACGGGCTCTTCCGGCCCGACCTGGGCACCTCGGCCACCCGCGAGGACGCCGAGGCGGGGTTCCGCACCACGAACAAGCTCGACGTCCCGTGGGTGGAGTCCATCGACATCTCGAACGCGCTGGTCTGGCTGTGCTCGGACCTGGCGCGCTACGTCACCGGGGTCCAGCTGCCGGTGGACGCCGGCAACCTCGTCAAGTGACCCATCCCGATCCACCTCGACGACGAGGAGAGACACCATGGCAGGACGAGTAGCGGGCAAGGTCGCGTTCATCACCGGCGCGGCCCGGTCGCAGGGCCGCAGCCACGCGCTGCGGCTGGCCCAGGAGGGCGCCGACATCATCGCCGTCGACGTCTGCGCGCCGATCGGCAGCATCGGCATGTACCCGCCGGCCACCGACGAGGACCTGGCGGAGACCGTCCGCCAGGTCGAGGCGCTGGACCGGCGGATCGTGGCCACGAAGGCCGACGTCCGGGACTCCGCGGCGATGAAGGCCGCCGTCGACGACGGGGTCGCCCAGCTCGGGCGGCTGGACATCGTGCTGGGCAACGCCGGGGTCTTCGAGATCCAGCCCGCGCTGGAGCTCACCGACGAGGCCTGGCGCGAGATGATCGACATCAACCTGACCGGGGTCTGGAACACCTGCAAGGTGGCCCTGCCGCACCTCATCGAGGGCGGCCGGGGCGGGTCGATCGTGCTCACCAGCTCCACGGCGGGCCTCAAGGGCACGCCGAACACGATCCACTACACGGCGGCCAAGCACGGCGTCGTCGGGGTCATGCGGACGCTGGCCAACGAGTTCGCCCAGCACTCGATCCGGGTCAACAGCGTGCACCCCACCGGGGTCGACACGGTGATGATCCAGAACGAGAAGACCTGGGGCCTGTTCGCGCCGGACGATCCGGCGCCGTCCCGGGAGAAGGCGGCGCCGGTCTTCCAGGCGACGAACGCGCTGCCGGTCCCGTGGGTCGAGCCGGTCGACATCTCCAACGCGATCCTCTTCCTGGTCTCCGACGAGGCGCGGTACATCACCGGCGTGACCCTCCCGGTCGACGCCGGCTACACGGTCACGTGACCACCGGCAGCCGGGGACCCGCGCGGTCCCCGGCTGCCCCTCCACGACGGGACACCATGGACGACAGCACCATCACCGGCAGCCGGGTCACCGGTCTGGACGCAGGCACGGTCCGCGAGGTCCGCGCCCGGGTCGCCACCCACCTGGTGGGCCGCGAGCGCGAGACGGACCTGTTGCTGGCCGCCGTCGCCGCCGGTCGCGACGTCCTGCTCGAGGGGCCACCCGGCACGT
>JAOPVM010000011.1 GCA_025966215.1 Klenkia sp. | reverse complement strand
GAGTCCTCGATGAAGTCACCGAGCTGGCTGTCGCCCTCGTCGCCGATGGTCTGGTCGAGGCTGATGGGCTCCCGGGCGTACTGCTGGATCTCCAGCACCTTGTCCGGGGTGATGTCCATCTCCTTGGCCAGCTCCTCGGGAGTGGGCTCGCGGCCCAGATCCTGGAGCAGCTCACGCTGTATGCGACCGAGCTTGTTGATGACCTCGACCATGTGCACCGGGATGCGGATGGTGCGGGCCTGGTCGGCCATCGCACGGGTGATGGCCTGGCGGATCCACCACGTCGCGTAGGTCGAGAACTTGCAGCCCTTGGTGTAGTCGAACTTCTCCACCGCGCGGATGAGCCCGAGGTTGCCCTCCTGGATGAGGTCCAGGAAGGCCATGCCGCGGCCGGTGTAGCGCTTGGCGAGGGAGACCACCAGGCGCAGGTTGGCCTCCAGCAGGTGGTTCTTGGCGCGCTCGCCGTCCCGGATGATCCAGTTCAGGTCCCGGCGCATGGTGGTGGACACCTTGGTGTCGGTGTCGGCCAGCTTGTGGGTGGCGTACAGCCCGGCCTCGATCCGGCGGGCCAGGTCCACCTCCTGCTCGGCGGTCAGCAGCGCGACGCGGCCGATCAGCTTGAGGTAGGCGCGGACGGCGTCGGTCGAGGTCGCCATCGCGGCGTCCTTGCGCGCCTTCTGCAGGGCGAGCGACTCCTCCTCGTCCCACTCGAAGGACCCGGCGGGAGCGGCGTTCTTGTCCTCCTCCTCCGGGGTGTCCGACGAGTCCGTGTCCTCGTCGGTCTCCGTGGGGGCGATCTGGACGGCCTCGACGTGGTCGCCCGCCAGGCGGGCTCCGGCTCGACCCGCGGTGGGAGCGGGAGCGGTCTCGGGGGTGTTCTCGTCGACGACGGTCTGGGTCATCTCGCCTCTCTTGTTCGAACATGCGGCATCGCGACGACGCGGGGCGTCTGCGCGGAGGGGCCGGCCGGGCAGGGCGGTGGGTACCGCCGGAGCTGGAGTGGGGGCGGGAGCGGCATCGCCGTTCCTGACTCACTGGACATGGTAGTCCGACCCCGGCCGGAGTTCGACGACGCAACCACTTGCGTCCCCACCGAGCCCTGTGTGCACGCTGTGCCACGCGCCCGTCCGTGGCTCCCCCGGTGACCGTGCGACCGGCTCAGCGGGTGAGGGCCTCGATCTCCCAGCTGGTCGCGTGCGTTCCCCCCGGGGCCAGGACCACGAGGTCGGTGCCCGAGGTGAACGCGTCCGGCGGGCAGGTCATCGGCTCGATCGCGAGGCCCACCCGGTCGTCCTCGGGATCGGGCCGGTCGGCGGTGTGCACCTGAACCCAGGGCATCTCGGCGGCCGACCAGTGCACGGCCACCCCGGTGCCCTCCGGCGCCCACACGGTCGCGGTGGCCCGGTCGGTGGCGCCCAGCCCGGTGTAGGCGTGGTCGACCTGCAGCCCGCGCAGCGAGCGAGGCCGGCGGAAGTCCAGGTCGGTGCCCTCCACCGGCGCCAGCCCGGTGGGCAGCAGCCGGACGTCGTCCACGGTGAGCACCCGGTCGGCGTCCAGCTCGAGCTCCCAGTCGTCCACCCGGCCCGCCCCGGCCCGCACGTAGGGGTGCACCGAACAGCCCCACGGCGCCGGCGTCGTCCCGGCGTTGGTGCCCGACAGGCTCCAGCGCAGCCCGGTGGGGGTCAGCTCGTAGCCGACGACCAGGTCCAGCACGTGCGCCCAGCCCTGCTGCGGCCAGACCCGCACCCCGAGCCGGACGGCGGAGTCGGTGCGGCCCAGCAGCTGCCACGGGAGCCAGCAGGCCAGCCCGTGCAGCGCGTTGCCCCGGTCGGGTTCGGTGAGTGCCAGCTGCTGGATCACCCCGCCGTCGTCGTACCGGCCCCCGGCCACCCGGTTGGGCCAGGGGGCGAGCACCGAGCCGCGGTAGTGCGGCCGCGGCACCGCGGCGTGGAAGCCCTGCACGAGGTGGCGGCCGGCGACGGTGAGCTCGCGCAGCCCCCCGCCGATCTCGGTGACCACCGCCGCGACGTCGCCGAGCACGAGCTCGTGCTGGGTGCCGCTGGGGTTCGGTGCTGACATGCAGTGCGCTCCTGGGGCCGAGGACGGTGCACCATGCCACCACGAGCACCGGCAGCGGCCCGGGGGCGGGCGGGAGGTCGGCGTGCAGGGACCCCCGTCGCGCCCCGCGGTGATGGCCGACGTCGCGGCCCTGGCCGGGGTCTCCCACCAGACCGTCTCCCGGGTGCTCAACGAGCACCCCTACGTGCGGGAGGAGACCCGCGAGAGGGTCCTGGCCGCGATGGCCGAGCTGGACTACCGGCCCGCGCCCGAGGCTACGAGGTGCAGGTGGTGACCCTGCCCGACCCCGGCGAGCAGGCCTTCGCCGAGGTCGGCCGCCGGTGCGTCGACGTGCTCGTCGAGCGGATCGGGCACCCCACCCGCTGGTCCGCCGGCACCGCCGTCGTCGTCCCGGTGCACCTGGTCCGGCGCGCCTCCACCGCGGCGCCCCCGCGCTGAGCCCCCGGGGTGCGCGGACCCTCCGGGTGCGGAACGGTTCTCCCATGCCCTCGACCACCTCCCCCTCGACCGGCGTGCCCTCGTGACGGTCCGCGTCGGGCTGATCGGCGCCGGCGGCGTCGGCGCCCGGCACGCCCGGGTGCTGGCCTCCTTCGACGACGTCGAGCTGGTCGGCATCGCCGACCCGGCCCCCGACGCCGCCACCGCGTTGGCCGGCGACCTCGACGTCGCCGTCCGCGGGGTCGAGGAGCTGCTGGGCGCCGGCCTGGACGGCGTCTGGCTCTGCGTGCCGCCGTTCGCACACGGCGAGCTCGAGCGCCGCGTGGTCGCCGCCGGGCTGCCGTTCTTCGTGGAGAAGCCGATCGCCGCCGATCTCGTCGTGGCCGAGTCCGTCGCGGCGCTGGTCGCCGAGGCCGGCCTGCCGACCGCCACCGGGTACCACTGGCGGCACATGGACACCGTGACCGCCGCCCGCGAGGCCCTGGCCGGCAGCACCGCGCGGCTGGTGCACGCCCGCTGGTGGGGCACCACTCCCCCGCCGGCCTGGTGGAGCGACAGCTCCCGGTCGGGCGGTCAGCTGGTCGAACAGGCCACCCACGTGCTCGACCTGGTCCGGTTGCTGGCCGGGGAGGTGACCGAGGTCGTGGGCGGCTCGGCCGCCTCCACCCGCGACGGCCGTGACGTGCCCGACGCGACCGCGGCCGTGCTGCGCATGGAGTCCGGCGCGGTCGGGTCGGTGAGCACCTCCTGCGTGCTGCCGGTCCTCACCGCAGCCGGTCTGGACGTCGTCGCCGACGACCTGGTGGTGTCGCTGACCGAGACCAGCCTCAGCGTGCGCAGCCGCACGGTCGACCGGCGGAGCGAGCCCACCGTCGACGCGCGGGACGCCGTCGACCGGGCCTTCGTCGACGTGCTGGCCGGCCGGCCCGCCGCCGCCGGGCTGGTCGACGTGGCCGAGGCGCTGGGCACCCACCGGCTGGCCTGGGCGCTGGCCGAGTCCACCCGCACCGGCGCCGTCGTCCGGGTCGCCCCGTGATCACCACCCTGGTCGTGCCCCGGGCCGGCGAGCTCGCCCTGCAGGAGACCGAGGAGCCCGAGCTCGCCGACGGGCTGTTCCGCGCCGAGACGGTCCACACCGGGCTGTCCGCGGGCACCGAGCTCACCTGGTACCGCGGCACCAGCCCCTACTTCGCCGCCGGCTGGGACGCCGACGTCGGGCTGTTCGAGCCCGACCGGCCCGCGCAGTCCTTCCCGGTGCAGCGGCTGGGGTACATGGAGGTCGCCCGGGTCACCGACACCCGCACCCCCGCGGTCGCCCCCGGCGACCTGGTCGCGATGGCCTACGGGCACTCCACCGTGGTGCACGGGGATCCGCTGGGCCAGAACGTCGTCCCGCTGCCGGCCGACCTCGACCCGCTGCTGGGCGTGTACGTCGCCCACCTCGGGCCGATCTGCGTGAACGGACTGCTGCACGCCGCGGCCGACGTCGGCGGCCGGGAGCTCGGCGACGGCGTCCGCGGTCGGATGGTGCTGGTGACCGGCGGTGGCGCGATCGGGCTGCTGGTCGGGCTGCTGGCCCGGGTGCACGGGGCCGCCGAGGTGGTCGTCGTCGACCCCACGCAGGAGCGCCGGGCGGCCGCCGAGGCGCTGGGCCTGCGGGCGCTGGACGACACCCCCGACCTGGCGCGGGACCTGAAGACCCGGTGGCGGCACGCCGCCGGCGACCGGGGGGCCGACGTGGTCTTCCAGTGCCGGGGCACCGCGGCGGCGCTGGCCACCGCGCTGCGCTGCCTGCGCCCGCAGGGCACCGTCGTCGACCTGGCGTTCTACGTCGGTGGTGCCGACGACGTGCGGCTGGGTGAGGAGTTCCACCACAACGGGCTGTCGCTGGTCTGCGCCCAGATCGGCCGGGTGCCCCGCGGGCTGGCGCACCTGTGGGACCGCCGCCGGCTGTCCACCGCCACGCTGGACCTGCTGGCCGAGCACGGGGCGCCGGTGCGCGACACCCTGGTCACCGACGTCGTGCCGCTGGAGCAGGCCCCGCAGGTCTTCGCCGACCTCAGTGCGCGACGACGGCACGCCCTGACGGTGGTGTTCGAGGGGCCGGCGGCCGCGGCACGGTGAGCGGGCGGGTCTGCGCGCCGGCCCGGCCCAGCACCCGCTCGTAGAGCCGCTCGTAGGCCCCGGCCATCACCGCCGGGGCGAAGCGCTCCCGGGCCACCGCCGCGCACTGTGCCGGGTCGATCTCCTCGACCCGGCGCAGCCCGTCGGTGAACCCGGCGAGGTCGCCGGCCAGGAAGCCGGTCACGCCGTGCTCCACCAGGGTCGGCAGACAGCCGCGGGCCATCGCGACCACCGGGGTGCCGGCGGCCAGGGACTCGCAGACCGCGGTGCCCCCGGGCTCCTCCCAGTCGATCGGGAACAGCGAGACCCGGGCGGTGCCCACGAGCTCGGCCTTCTCCGCACCGGCCACGCTGCCGACCCACCGCACCCGCTGGCCGTCCAGGTGCGGGCGGACGTGCTGGCAGAACCAGGCCACGTCGGCGTTGCCGTGCGCCCGGTGCTCGGGGTCGGCGAGCGCGGCGTCCAGGGCAGCGGCGTCGGCCAGCCCACCCACCGGGCCGGCGAGCACCAACGGCACGCCGGCTGCGGCGCAGGCGGCGATGGCGGTGTCGGCGCCCTTGGTCGCGGTGAGCCGCGCCAGCAGCAGCGCGTGCGGCCCG
>JAOPVM010000003.1 GCA_025966215.1 Klenkia sp. | reverse complement strand
ACGTGCCGTGGACGTCCACCCCCCTGCACGGCATGCCGTCCAAGCCGCAGTTCGACGGATATGCCGGGGACAACTCGATGCCGGGGCAGTGGAAGGACTACGTCTACCCGAACTCCTGCTCGGCACGGACGCTCTGGTACCACGACCACGGCGTCCACCACACGGCGGAGAACGTCTACATGGGCCTGGCCGCCCAGTACCACCTCACCGACGCCGTCGAGGCCGCGCTGCCCATCCCCAAGGGCCGCTACGACGTCCCGCTGACCATCGGGGACGTCGCCTTCGCCGCCGACGGCTCCCTGTTGTGGGACGACAACTCGCACTCCGGCGTCTACGGCGACGTCATCCTGGTCAACGGCCGCCCCTGGCCGACGATGGCCGTGGAGCAGCGGCGCTACCGCTTCCGGGTGCTCAACGCCTCCATCGCGCGCGGCTACCGGCTGGCGCTCAGCAACGGCCAGCCCTTCCACGTGATCGCCACCGACGGCGGGTTCATGGCGAACCCCCAGCAGGTCACCGAGCTGCGGGTCGGCATGGCCGAGCGCTACGAGATCGTCGTGGACTTCACGGCTCTCCCGGTGGGGCAGAAGATCCAGCTGGTCAACCGGGGGGTCAAGAACGCCACGGACTACGACCACACCAACAAGGTCGTGCAGTTCCAGGCCTCGGGGCCGCCCACCGACACCAGCAACAACACGGTGCCCGCGGTGCTCACCACGCCGCACGAGGCCATGACGCTGACGCCGGCCATGGCGAAGGCCACCAAGCGGATGCGCCTGGAACGCAGCAACGGACTCTGGACGATCAACGGCGAGACCTGGGAGGACGTCGAGCGCAGCGACTACGAGCGCATCTTCAGCCACCCCGAGGTGGGCGACGTCGAGCTGTGGGAGATCGAGAACAGCTCCGGCGGCTGGTTCCACCCGCTGCACGTGCACCTCGTGGACTTCCAGGTGCTCAGCCGCAACGGCCGCCCCGCCCCGGCGCAGGAACGCGGCCCCAAGGACGTGGTCTACATCGGGGAGAACGAGACGGTGAAGCTGCTCATGCGCTTCGGCCCCGAGCACGGCCGGTACATGATCCACTGCCACAACCTCAGCCACGAGGACCACGACATGATGACCCAGTTCCAGGTCGGGGAGCACGACGCCGACTGCGATCCCCGGACGGCCGCCCCGCCCTCCTGGGGCACCCCCCCGTCGTGGTCGTGACCACGCAGCTGGTCGCCCCGGACCGCACCCCGGTGGCCACCCGCTGGCGCTGGGTGGCCGCGGTGGCGACGTCGGCTGCAGCGGGTCTGCACGTCGTCGCCGCGGTGCAGCACACCGGCGCACCGGTGCTCGCCGCCGGGCTGCTGGCCGCCGGGGCCGCCCAACTCGCGCTGGGGCTGTACCTGGGGATCGGCAGCCGAGGCAGCGGCTGGGACCACCGGGTGGTGACCACGGCACTGGCCGGCACGGTGGTCCTCGTGCTCGCCTTCCTCGTCGCGCACACCACGCCGTGGCTGGCCGGGCTGCCGGGCGCGGTCGGCGACCACGTCGGGCACGGCACCGGACACGCGACGGTGACGGCCGGCCCGGTGTCCCTCGGGCTGACGCCGCCCGCGGAGGTCCCCGCCGTCGATGCACTGGGCACCGCGACGGTGGCCCTCGAGCTGCTCACCGTGCTCGGCCTGGCGGCCCTGCTGCCCGACCGCTGGCGCTCGCGGGCCACCACCGCGATGCTCGCGCTGGGACTGGCCGTCTGGGCCGCGTGGTGGCTCGGCCTGCTGGGCTGATCGGCGCGTTCACCGCCCTGCTGCTGGCCCTGGTGACCGCGGCGGTCGTCGGGGTCCTGCCGGTGCAGCTGATGCGGACGAGCTCGGGGAGCATGTCCCCCGCCGTCCCGGCCGGCGCCCTGGTGCTGGTCGACCACCGCGCCGGTGACCCGCAGCTGCGCGACGTGGTGACCGTCTCGGCATCGGTCACCGGTCAGGAGCTGGTGAAGCGGGTCGTGGCGCTGGCCGGAGGCGTGGTCGCCGTCGAGGACGGCGTGCTGGTCGTGGACGGCCGCCGGGTCTGTGAACCCGACGTGGACCCCGACCGGCAGGACGGCGTCTGGTTCGGCCCCGTCACCGTGCCTGCCGGTGAGGTGTTCCTGCTCGGGGACGACCGGGCCGGGTCGGTGGACTCCCGGGTCTTCGGCACCGTGCCGACCAGTGCCCTCACCGGCCGGGTGCTGGCGCGGATGTGGCCGGACCCGGGCACTGTGGAGGACGGGCTCTGCTGAGCGTGCCCGGTCAGCCACCTCCGGGCCCACCCAGCTCCACGACGACGAACCAGGGTCGACCGCCCCCGCAGCCCACGTCGACCCGGACCTCCCGCCCGTCCGCGAGGAAGACGACCTCCCCGGGCTCGGCCGAGCTCGCCACCGCCCACCCGGGCCGGGGGTCGCCGCCGGCGGACACCTCGTCCCCGACACAGCTGGCGACGACCGACCCGGCCACCGTCGACTGCTCGGCGGCGTGGGACCGCCCTGCGGAGGCCCGGTGCGCGGGCCCCTCCAGCACCGCGAGGGCCAGGAAGCCCAGTGCCGCCGCACCGACGGCCGCGCCGGTCCAGGCAGTCAGCAAGGCCGTCCTGGTGCGCATGCCGGCCACCGTCACCCGTGGACCCTCAAGGCCACGTCAAGGCGACCTCAATGCGGCCGTGGACCCCCGGAGTTGGGGGTCACCACACCCCCAGCTGACGGCTGGGGAAGGGGGGCCGCCCGCGGCCAGGGTCGAGGACATGCCCGCACCCACACGTCCACGAGCCGTCCCCGGCCCCAGCCGGCGGCGCACCGCGACCCTCGTCCTGGCCGTGCTCGCCGCGGCCACCGTCCCCGGAGTGCTCGGCGCACCGGCCGCCCTGGCCGCGGTGCCCACCTTCCCGGACAACATCGTCGTCTTCCCCGACCGCGACATGGTGAGCCTGGAGGGCTTCCCCACCGCGTCCGGCCAGCAGGTCACGATCGAGGTCCGCCGCGGCGGCACCATCGTCGGCCAGACCACCGGCACCGGCGCCACGGCCGCCACGGTGGCCACCGGCGCCCCGGTGCTGGAGGTCAACCACCCCGGCGGCATCTGCTGGGGCGCAGGGTCCTCGATGTCGGTCACCCCCGACATCCGGCCCGGCGACGTGGTCTCGGTCCGTTTCGGCGCCGTCACCGCCGACACCACCGTCCAGGACGCCCGGGTCACCGGCGCCGAGCTGGACGGCGTCGCCCTGACCGTCACCGGGCACGTCGGCAGCGGGGTCGACCCGGCCTTCCTCGAGCAGCGCATCATCAACCCGGCGATGCGGGACGACCCGACCATCACCCGCCGCGACGTACGGGCCGTCCCCGGGCCGCTGGTCGCGGCTCCGAAGGGGGAGTACACGTCGGGTCTGTCGATCACCGGCACCACCTTCACCGCGGAGTACCGGTTCGCCACGCCCGCCGCAGCGCAGCTGGCCTCGGAGGGCGCACTGCGGGCGATGACGTGGCAGAACCAGGACGCCGACGGCAACCGGCAGGGCCTGACCATCGCCGAGGCCGGTGAGACCGGTGGCCCCGGCATGGGCGGCTGCCCGGCCGGCGCCACCGGCCAGGGCCCACGGTCCCCGCACTCGGTCACCGCGACCCAGGACGGCGGCGCCGTCGACGTGCGGTGGACCCCGGCCGCCCAGAACCCCGGGACGTCCCCGGTGCTGGGCTGGACCGTCCGGCTGGTCACCCTCACCAGCGTCGGCGGTGTGCTGACCGAGACCGGGGTGCGACTGAGCGACCCTGGTGCGACGTCCGCCCGGCTGCCCGGGGACCTCACCGGTCGCCGGGTCGAGGTGCACGCGGTGAGCGACGTCGGTGAGTCCTGGCCCCCGGCCGTCCCGGGCGTCTCCCCGGCCTCCGGGTCCACCGACTCCACCCCGCCGGCGGTCTCGGCGTCCCCGGCCGGCGGGCCGGTCACCGGGCCGGTCACCGTCTCGCTGACCTCCGAGTCCGGCTCCGCGGTCTACTACACCCTCGACGGCTCCAGCCCGCTGGACGGACCGGACACCACGGGGTTGTCCTCGACGGCGTACGCCGCGCCGATCACCGTCGCCCCGGTCGCCGGCACCCCGGTGGTGCTCCGGTACGTCGCCTTCGACGCCGCGGGCAACACCTCGCTGGTGCGGAACGAGACCTACACGCTGACCAGCGCATCGGGCCCGTCGGCACCCACGGCGGTCACCGCAGCGCCCGGGGACGGTCGGGTGACGGTCGGCTGGACCGCACCGGCCAGCTCCGGGACCTCGGCAGTCACCGGGTACACGGTCACCGCGACCCCCGGCACCGGCAGCCCGGTGAGCGCGACCGCCGGCCCCGCCGCCACCCAGCTGGTGCTCACCGGGTTGACCAACGGCACCCCGTACGCGGTCACCGTCCGGGCGACCTCCAGCGTCGGCACCGGACCGGCGTCGGCCGCGGTCTCGGTCACCCCCGTCCGGCCGGCGGTGGACACCCTGACGGTCACCCGGGCCACCTGGAAGGCCGGGGACCTCCGGATCGAGGGCACCGGCACCGTGCCCGGCGCGACCATCACGATCCGCACCGGTGGTCCCACCGGGACGGTGCTGGGCACGGCGGTCGTCGGCGCCCCGGCGGCCGGCGCGGTCAGCGGGACCTGGACGTTCCGGCTGCGCACCGCGGCGGTGAACACCCGGCCGGCCGCGGTGGCCGTCACCTCCTCCGGGGGTGGCGTGGTCAGCCCGGTGACGCTGGCGAACGCGTGACCGCGCGCCCGGGGACGGAGGAGGACCGGTGACCGACGGTCCACGCGTGATCGACAGACGAGGGTTCCTGGGCGCGGTGGCGGCGGGGATCGCCGCCCCCGTGCTCGCACCCGCGGTCCTCGGCTGCCCCGCCCACGCCGCTCCGGGAGCCCGGCCCGGCACCTGGCAGCACGCCGTCGGCGCACCTCGCGGCGCAGACATCGCGGTGACCTCGGGCCGCTCGGCGGAGGGCCGGTTCGGGTTGCTCTTCAAGGACCTGCCGGCGCACCAGCCTCCGGACGTGCTGCTGCGCGACCTGGCCCGGAGCATGACCGACCCGCGGAGCCCGGGCACCGACCCGAGCGACCGGGACGGCGACGACAACCCCGAGGTCACTGCCGGGTACACGTTCCTCGGGCAGTTCATCGACCACGACCTCACCCGGGACACCACGCCGCTCACCGAGCAGTCCGTCGACCCGCACGGTCTGCGCAACTTCGACACCGCCTGCTTCGACCTCGGCTCGGTCTACGGCCGCGGGCCCGAGCTCGATCCCCAGCTGTACGACCCGGCCCGGCCCGGGTGGCTGGCCATCGGCTCCCCGCAGGGTGTCCCGGACCTGCCCCGGGCGCCGGATGGCACGGCCTTCGTCGGGGACCCCCGCAACGACGAGAACCTGGTGATCGCGCAACTGCACGCGGCCTTCCTGCGCTTCCACAACGCGCAGATGGCCGAGGGCCGGTCCTTCCTGGACGCCCGCCGGCTGACCCAGTGGCACTTCCAGTGGCTGGTGGTCGAGGAGTTCCTGCCCCGGGTGTGCCCGCCGAGCCTCGTGCGCACGCTCCTGGCCCTGGGGGCGCGCATCCCGTTCTTCCGGCCGCGGAACCCGGTGCGACCCATGATGCCGCTGGAGTTCTCGGTGGCGGCGTACCGGTTCGGCCACAGCATGGTGCGCGCGGAGTACGAGACCGACGACCGGCACGTCTTCCCGGTCTTCGCCACCCCCGGGGACCCGGCGGGCGACCTGTCCGGCGGGCGCCCGGTGCCGACCAGCCACCGGATCAGGTGGGAGTACTTCTTCGACCTGCCCGGCACCGCCCGCCCCGCCGGTCTGAACCTCGCCCGCCGGGTGGACACCCGGCTGGCCCTGCCCCTGCACGACCTGCCCGGTTCCGTCGTCTCCCGCGACTCCACGCCCCTCATCACCGACCTCGCCGAGCGCAACCTGCTGCGCGGCAAGCGACTCGGACTCCCGGCGGGGCAGGACGTGGCCACCCGGCTGGGCGTGCCGCCGTTGACCAACGCCCAGCTCGGGCTGACCGACCCGAGCTGGGCCGGGAAGGCGCCGCTCTGGTTCTACGTGCTCAAGGAGGCCGAGCTCACCCAGGGCGGGGCTCGACTGGGACAGACCGGTGGCCGTCTGGTGGCCGGCACGCTGCTGACGCTGCTGTTCCTGGACCGCACCAGCTACGTCAACGCACGACCGGCCTGGCGTCCGGCGAGCACCCCGTTCACCGTGGGGCACCTCCTGCAACGCGCCGGCGTCGCCTGAGTCACCACCGGGACGCCCGTCGCGGACGGCGGTGTTGCACGGGACATGGACGTCGCGCTCTCGCTGGTGGACCGCACCCGCACCCGGGTGGGCGCCAGCGACGCCACCGCGATCGGGCACACCCTGGAGCGGGCGGTGCGCGCCGAGCAGCTGGGCTACGACCGGTTCTGGGTGGCCGAGCACCACGGCGTGCCCGGGGTGGCCGGGTCGGCGCCGGCGGTGCTGCTCGCGGTGCTCGCCGGCCGGACGACGACGATCCGGCTGGGCTCGGCCGGGGTGATGCTGCCGCACCACCAGCCGCTGGTGGTCGCCGAGCAGTTCGCCACCCTGGCCGCGGTCGCCCCGGGCCGGGTCGACCTGGGGGTGGGCCGCTCCCCCGGGTTCACCGCCCCGGTCCGCCGGGCGCTGCGCCAGGCCGACACCGACTTCGCCACCGACCTGGTGGAGCTGCGCGCCCACCTGGAGGGCACCGCGGAGGTCACCGCGCACCCCCGCCCGGCCGCCGCCGTGCCGCTGTTCGTGCTGGCCACCGGGCAGGGTCTGGACGTCGCCGCCGCACTCGGGCTGCCCGTGGTCGTCGGCGGGCCGCTGCTGCGCGCGCCGGAGGAGCCGCTGGACCGTTACCGGCAGGCCTTCCGGCCCTCGACGCAGGCCGCGCAGCCCTGGGTGGCGGTGAGCCTGGACGTGCTGGTCGCCGACACCGACGCGCAGGCCCGCGAGCTGCTGCTGCCCGAGGCCTGGGCGATGGCCCGGGCCCGCACCACCGGGGTCTTCCCGGCCCTGGAGCCGGTGTCCGCGATCGGGCCGATGACGCCCACGCAGCAGCGGTACGTGGCGCAGACCGTGGCCGCCGGGGTCGCCGGCACCCCGGCCGTCGTCGCCGAGCAGCTGGCCGAGCTGGTGGCCCGCACCGGGGCCGCCGAGCTGGTCGCCTCCTCCAGCACCCACGACCGGGGTGCGCTGGCCGAGTCCGACGCCGCGCTGGCCGAGCTGGTCAGTGCGGCAGCGTCGCCCGTCCCCGGCTGAGCCCGGCGCCGTCGGCGGCCCGCACCACCGGCGTCGTCCCCACCCGCCCGACCACCGGACCGCCGACACCGGTGTCCCGCAGCAGGATCTCGGTGACCCGGTCGGGGTGGGCGCGGGCGAACTCCTCGTACAGCGCCGGGTCGTGCTCGCCGGTGTCCCCGACCAGGCTCCAGTCGACCCCGGGCATGTCCTCGGCCAGCCGGAGCAGGGACTCCCGCTTGTGCGCCTGCCCGTCCCGGAACCAGCGGTCGGGCTGCAGTCCCCAGTCGGTGAGCAGCAGCGGACCGGGCGGGAAGCCGTTGCGCTCGAGGAACGCCGACAGCGGCCCGATCAGGTTCCACGGGCCGTTGGACAGGTAGAGCACCGGCACGTGCTCGCGGCCCTGGGTCAGCTCCTGGAGCAGGTCGGCCATCCCGGGTACGGCCCTGCGGTTGCGGCTGCGCTGCACGAAGGTGCGGTAGGCCGCCCGCAGCGGGTGCGCGATCTCGGTGATGATCACCGTGTCGTCGATGTCGCAGACCACGCCGCGGTGGGCGTCCCGGGAGGACAGGTGGGTGGGCGCGGTCGCCGACCGGGCGCCGGTGCGCATCCGCACCGGGACGGTGGGCCGGCCGTCCAGGGTGCGGGCCACGTCGAGCACGGCGTCGACCAGTCCGTCACCGTCGCTGACCACGTGCGCCCGGACACCGGCGACCTCGACGTCCACCCCGGTCCGCGGCGCCTCCAGGGTGAGGAAGCGCTGCCAGCCCGGGATCCGCAGCCGGGACTCCGGGTGGGTGCCGGCCGGGGCCAGCAGCACCCGCCCGAGCACCCGCACCCGACCGCCGCTGCCGTACCCGGGGAAGGGGATGGCCACCGGCACCCAGCCCCGGCCCCGGGCGACCCGCGCGGCCAGGTCGCGCAGCCCGGTCTCGACGCGGTAGGCCAGGCCCAGCAGGGTGGTCACCGGCAGAACTCCACGACGGCGGCGGCGAACTCGTCGGGGCTGGAGAAGGTGAGCCCGTGCGCGGCCCCGGGGAGCACCTGCAGCCGGCCCTGCGGCAGCACCGCGGCGAGGTCCTCGCACCACTGCTGCCCGGCGACCGGGTCACGGCTGCCGCGCAGCACCAGGGTGGGGACGTCGACGTCGCTCATCGCCCGTTCCTCCGGTCGGCGCAGCGCGTGCCGCAGCACCGCGACCATCGTGAGCGGACCGGCACGCAGGTAGTCCAGGGTGGCCACCGCCAGCAACGCCGGCCGTTCCCGCGGTGCGTCCAGGGCCAGCCGGCCGGCCTGCTGCCACCACCGCGGGGCGCTGGGGTCGCGGGTGGGCCCGACCAGGACCAGGTGCCGCACCAGGTCCGACCGACGGCGGGCGACGTCGGCGACGACCTGCGCACCGAGGGAGTGCCCGACCAGGTCGATCCCGCCCTCGACGTCGTCCAGCCCGGTCGCGGCCAGCCAGCCGACCAGCGCGTCGGCCAGTCCGGTGATGCCCAGCGCGCGGCCACCGCCCCGGGTCCGTCCGTAGCCGGGCAGGTCCGGGGCCAGGGTGCGTCCGCCGCGGCCCAGGACCGTCAGCGCCGGCTTCATCGACCGCCCCGACATCCCGAGCCCGTGCACCAGGACCAGCGGCCGCCCGCCGAGGCCGGCCTCCCGGTGGTGCATGCGCACCGTCCTCCCGCGCCGCAGCTCGACGGGGGTCCACACGTCGCTGGGCATCCGTGCAGCCTAGTGAGCGCACCTCTCCTACCGTGGGGGTCATGGCTCGCGTGGTGGTGGTCGGGGCCGGGCTCGGCGGGCTGGCCGCGGCCGCCCGGCTGGCCGCCGGCGGGCACCGGGTGACCGTGCTGGAGCAGGCCCCCGAGGTGGGCGGGAAGCTGGGCTGGTTCGCCCGCGACGGGCACGGTTTCGACACCGGCCCCTCGCTGGTCACGCTCCCGCAGGTGTTCCGTGACCTGTTCGCGGCCACCGGCGCCCCGCTGGACGACGTCCTGGACCTGGTCCGGCTCGACCCCGCGGTGGCCTACCGGTTCGCCGACGGCACCCGGCTCGCCGTCCCCGGGGACCTCGCGGGCGTGCGCACGGTGCTGGGGCCGGAGTGGGCGGCGTTCCTGGAGCGGGCCGCGGAGATGTGGCGGGTCACCGAACAGCCGTTCCTGCGCTCCCCGCTGGAGGGCCCCCGCACCCTGGCCCGGCTGGCCCGGTCGACCGCCGACCTGGGCACGGTCGCTCCCTGGTCCTCCGTGCGGGGGCTGGGCACCCGGTACCTCACCGACCCCCGGCTGCGGCTGGTGCTGGACCGCTACGCCACCTACTCCGGCTCCGACCCCCGCCGCGCCCCGGCCGCGCTGGCCACCGTGCCCTGGGTCGAGCAGGCCTTCGGCTCCTGGTACGTCCGTGGCGGGCTGCGCCGGCTGGCCCTCGCCGTCGCCGACCGCGCGGTCGAGCGGGGCGCGGAGATCCGCACGTCCACCCCGGTCACCCGGGTGCTCGTCGAGGGCGGCCGGACGACGGGGGTGCAGCTGACCGACGGGTCCCGGCTGCCCGCCGACGTGGTGGTGGCCAACGCCGACGCCACCGCCCTCTACGACCGGCTGCTCCCCCGCGACGCCCCGGTCCGCCGGGCCCGGGCGGCGCTGGCGCGGGCCACCCCGTCGTCCTCGGGGTTCGTGCTGCTGCTCGCCCTGCGCGGCCGGACCCCGGACCTCGCCCACCACACCGTGCTCTTCCCGGCCGACTACGACGCCGAGTTCGACGGGCTCTTCACCGCCCCGCGCCCGCTGGCCGACCCGACGGTGTACGTGAGCGCCCCCGACGACCCGGCCACCCGCCCCGACGCCGACAGCGAGTCCTGGTTCGTGCTGGTCAACGCCCCGCGCCACGAGCCCGGCCGAGGCGTGGACTGGGACGCTCCGGGGCTGGCCGACGCCTACGCCGACCGGGTGCTGCAGGTGCTCGCCGCCCGCGGCCTGGACGTGCGCGACCGGGTCCGCTGGCGGGAGGTGCGCACCCCGGCCGACCTGTCCCGGGCCACCGGCAGCGTGGGCGGCTCCATCTACGGGACGTCGTCCAACGGCGCCCGCGCGGCGTTCCTCCGCCCGGCCAACGCCTCCCCGCTGCCGGGGCTGTTCCTGGTCGGCGGCTCGGCGCACCCCGGCGGCGGGCTGCCGCTGGTGGCGCTGTCCGCGGAGATCGTCGCGGGGCTGGTCGGACCCGCCTAACCGCGGGCTGCGCCCACCCCC
>JAOPVM010000451.1 GCA_025966215.1 Klenkia sp. | reverse complement strand
TCACCGGCGGTGGCCTTGACCTCGATCACGCCGTCGCCGATCTCCAGCAGGCTGACGTCGAAGGTGCCGCCACCGAGGTCGAAGACCAGGATGGTCTGCTCGGTCTCACCCTTGTCCAGGCCGTAGGCCAGCGCGGCCGCGGTGGGCTCGTTGACGATGCGCAGCACGTTCAGCCCGGCGATCTCACCGGCCTCCTTGGTGGCCTGCCGCTGGGCGTCCTCGAAGTAGGCCGGGACGGTGATCACCGCGTCGGTGACCGGCTCGCCCAGGTAGGTCTCGGCGTCGCGCTTGAGCTTCTGAAGCACCCGCGCGCTGATCTCCTGCGGGGTGTACTGCTTGCCGTCGATCGCGTCGGTCTTCCAGGTGGTGCCCATCTCCCGCTTGACGCTGCGGATGGTGCGGTCGACGTTGGTGACCGCCTGGTTCTTCGCCGACTGGCCGGTGAGGACCTCGCCGTTCTTGGCGAAGGCCACGACCGTGGGGGTCGTGCGGGAGCCCTCGGAGTTGGCGATGACCGTCGGCTCGCCACCCTCGAGGACGGCGACGACGGAGTTGGTGGTGCCGAGGTCGATGCCGACTGCTCGTGCCATGGGTGTCTTGGCCCTTCTCGTGCGGTGTCAGGTGTGGTGCGGGTCCGGTGGGTGTCACGTGCCCGGGCCGGCGGTGTCCTACACACGCCTTGCGCCTGGGACGCTCAACTTTCCTGCCCACCCTAACGGCAGACCCCTCGATCGTGTTCCCGGGGCCCGCTCAGCGGGCCGGCGAGGGGTCGGACACGTCGTCGGCGCCGGGCCGGGGCACCGGGAAGCGGCTCGCGACGGCGTCCCGGCCGGCCTCCTTGGCCACGTAGAGCAGCCGGTCGGCGCGCAGCACCACCGCCTCGACCGAGTCGGCGTCGGTGACCACGCTGACCCCGAAGCTGGCCGTCATCGACAGCCCACCCGGGAACGGGTGGGCGGCGATGTCCCGCCGCAGCCGCTCGGCGATCGCCGAGCCGGCCGCGAGGTCGGCCCGCGGGACCAGGACCAGGAACTCCTCCCCGCCCCAGCGGCCGACCACGGCGTCCGGTCGCAGCGCCCCGGCGGTGACCCGGGCGACCTCCTGCAGCACCAGGTCCCCGACGTCGTGGCCGTAGCGGTCGTTGACCGCCTTGAACCGGTCCAGGTCGAAGAGCACCACGCCGGTGGGACCGTCGGCGCGGCGGCCGTGCACCGCCAGCTCGAGCCGGTCGACCAGGCTGCGCCGGTTGGGCAGGCCGGTGAGGACGTCGGTGTGCGCGAGCTCGCGCAGCCGGGCCGCCTCGGCCCGGGTGACGGCCAGGGCCTCCTTGCTGCGGGCCATGAGGAAGGCCAGCATCGACAGCACCACCACGTAGCCCAGGGCGCCGACGAACTCCGCGGCCAGGTCGCGCGAGCTCTCCGCCGGGAGGAACCGGGCCAGGCCGATCACCAGCGCGGCGACCGGGGACACCAGCGAGGCCGGCAGCGCCCAGCGGGTGTCGAACCACAGGTAGGCCAGCAGGATCAGCAGGCAGAGGTTGGCGAACACCCCGGGGTAGAGCGAGGCGTAGGCCGCGTCGTCGTCCTCGATGGTGGCCAGCTGCACCGCCATCGTGGTCAGCCAGACGGTGGCCACGGTGAGGTAGCCGCCCAGCTCGACGTACCGGATGCGGGCCGGGCGGAAGACCAGGACCACGACCGCGGAGAGCAGGAAGACCGCCAGCAACGGGAAGGCGAAGCGGGTCTCCACCGTCGTGCCCGCCCCGGTCGCCACCTGCCAGGCACACCCGACCAGGCCCACCGCAGCGATCGCCAGGTAGACCCGGCGCCGCACCTCTCCCTGCACGGTCCCCCACCCCTGGCCGCCGCCCGTCGCTGGGTCCAGCGACGGCTCCGACGGCGGCGACAGGCTGACACGGGGGCCCGACACCCGGCAACGCCCGGGCACTCCCGGCCCGGCGCGGTCCCGGTCAACACGTGCGTGGACTACTGGCGGGTACGGACCGTCGGAGCCCTCGGCTATCGTGCGACGGGAGTCACCGTGGTCGCTCGACGCACGGGGAGAGGGATTCTCGTGGGCCCGTTGCAGATCGTCCTGGGCACGTTGTGCGTGCTGCTCCTCGTCGTCGCGGTGGTGCTCGCGACGCAGGCCGTGCGGAAGATGCTGGCGGTCATCAAGACCGGCCAGCCCGACGGCACCCGGTTCGGCCCGGTCGGCCCGCGGCTGAAGAACCTCGCCGTGGAGTCCCTGGGCCACACCCGGATGCTCAAGTGGTCGACCATCGGCGCCGCGCACTGGTTCGTGATGGTCGGCTTCTACGGGCTGTTCCTCACCCTGGTCGAGGCCTTCGGGGAGGTGTTCTCCCCCTCGTTCCACCTCCCGCTGATCGGGAACTGGGGCGTGTGGAACCTCTTCGTCGACGTGATCGGGCTGGGCACCGTGCTCGGCATCCTGGTGCTGATCGCGATCCGACAGAAGGACCACCCGCGACGCACCGGCCGCAACGGCCGCTTCACCGGCTCCAACGAGGGCCGCGGCTACTTCGTCGAGGCCGTCGTGCTGGTCATCGGCCTGTGCATCCTGTCGATCCGGGCCGCCAAGATCGCCTCGGGGCTGGACGACGCCCCCGGCTGGTCGCACCCGGTCAGCTCCGCGCTGTCGAACCTCTTCCCGGACAACGCCGACCTGGTCAGCGTCATCGCCTTCGTCAAGATCGTGGTCAGCCTGGTGTGGCTGATCGTGCTCGCCCGCAACCTGACGATGGGCGTGGCCTGGCACCGGTTCAGCGCGTTCTTCAACATCTACTTCAAGCGCGAGGACGACGGCGCGGTCGCGCTGGGCCCGCTGCAGCCGATGACCTCGGGCGGGGTGCCGATCGACTTCGAGGACCCCGACGAGGACGCCACCTTCGGCCGCGGCAAGATCGAGGACTTCACCTGGAAGGGGATGCTGGACTTCACCACCTGCACCGAGTGCGGGCGGTGCCAGAGCCAGTGCCCCGCGTGGAACACCGGCAAGGCGCTGTCGCCCAAGATGCTCGTGATGGACCTGCGGGACCACCTCTACGCCAAGGCGCCCTACCTGGTGGGGGCCCGCACGGTGGGCGACGGCAAGGGCGAGTCCGACGGCGGCGAGTCCACGATGACGCCCGAGGCCCCCTCGGCCGAGCAGACCTGGTACTCCGGCTTCGCCCGGATCGAGGGCACCAACGACGCCCAGGCCGAGCGGCCGCTGGTCGGCACCCTCGAGGAGGGCGGGGTCATCGACCCCGACGTGCTCTGGAGCTGCACCAGCTGCGGAGCCTGCGTCGAGCAGTGCCCGGTCGACATCGAGCACGTCGACCACATCATGGACATGCGGCGCTACCAGACCCTGATCGAGTCCAGCTTCCCCTCCGAGGCCGGCGTGATGCTCCGCAACCTGGAGAACCGCGGCAACCCGTGGGGGGTCAGCCCGTCCACCCGGGACGAGTGGATGAAGGACATGGACTTCGAGGTCCGTCAGGTCGAGGGCGCGATCGACGACGACGTCGAGTACCTGTTCTGGGTCGGCTGTGCCGGCGCCATCGACGACCGGGCCAAGAAGGTCACCAAGGCCGTCGCCGAGCTGCTGCACACCGCCGGCGTCGAGTTCGCCGTGCTCGGCTCGGGGGAGACCTGCACCGGCGACCCGGCCCGCCGGATGGGCAACGAGTTCGTGTTCCAGCAGCTGGCCGCGGAGAACGTCGAGACGCTGAACACCGTGTTCGAGGGCCGCTCCGAGGGCCGCCGCAAGATCGTGGCGACCTGCCCGCACTGCTTCAACTCGATCAACAAGGAGTACCCGCAGCTCGGCGGTGACTACGACGTCGTGCACCACACCCAGCTGCTGGGCCAGCTCGTCGAGGAGGGCCGGCTGGTGCCGGTCACCCCGATCGACCGCAAGGTGACCTACCACGACCCCTGCTTCCTGGGCCGGCACAACAAGGTCTACACCCCGCCGCGGGAGATCCTGGACAGCGTGCAGGGCCTGCGCACCCAGGAGATGCACCGCTGCAAGGACCGCGGTTTCTGCTGCGGCGCCGGCGGCGCCCGCATGTGGATGGAGGAGAAGATCGGCTCGCGGATCAACATGAACCGCACCGAGGAGGCCCTCGAGCTCGAGCCCGACGTGATCTCCACCGCCTGCCCGTTCTGCATCACGATGCTCAGCGACGCGGTCAACTCCAAGAAGGAGAAGGGCGAGGCGGCCGAGCACGTCGAGGTCCTCGACGTCAGCCAGATCCTGCTGCGGGCGATGGCCCCGGTCGGCGCGGCTGCGGCGGGCGCCGAGTCCGGTCCGATGCCGGGCTCCGAGGGGCCCGGCGACGAGGGCACCGCGCCGCAGGGCACCCAGCACGGAGACGTCCAGGGCTGAACCGCCCGGCCACGAGGGCCCCGGGAGCACACGCTCCCGGGGCCCTCGTGCGTCCGGGGGACACTGAGCCGGTGAGCTTCATCTTCGGCGGGGTGCGCGGGCGCGAGGACCCCGAGCTCGCGGCGGGCAACCGGCGGTCGGCGATGCACTACGCCCGGGACGTCAACGACGAGCGGGTGCTCGCCGACGACCGGCCCACGATCCGGCGCGGCAACCACTGGGTCTGGCTGGCCGTGGCCGTCGTGGTGCTCGCGGTGCTCGGGTTCGCCGGGGCCCGGGGCGCCGACGAGGTGCCGCTGACCGCCGCCTGCCAGGCCCCGGCGATCGGGGTGTCCTCCAGCGAGCTCATCGCCGGGCAGACCTTCTACTACCGGCTCACCGGCGCCGACGACACCCCCTACGTGGTCACCCTGGACGGCGAGCCGGTGCGCGGGGACGCCGGGTCGACGGTGCGGTACACCGAGACCGACGTCGGCCCGTCGCTGGAACTGGCCCAGTGCCTGTCCCCCGGCCTGGCGCTGGCCGCACCGGCCGGCGACGGCCCCCACGACCTCGCGCTCCTCGAGGTGGCGGACGACGGGACCACCACGACCGTCGCCGAGGTCACCGTGCAGGTGTCGGGGACCCGCTGAGGACCTGACGGGGTACAACACTCCCCGTGCTCCTCCACCTGCGCGTCACCGTGCCCGTCGAGCGGTGCGGGGAGGTGCTCGCCCTCCTCGGCACGCACGTCGGGGTGACCCACCTCGTGCACCTGCCCGGCGTCGTCCGCCGACCCGACGGCGACCTGGTGATGTGCGACGTCGCCCGGGAGTCGGTGGACGAGCTCGTCGACGAACTCCAGCGGCACGGCGTGGAGCGCGACGGTGGCATCGCGATCGAGTCGATCGACACCTCGCTGTCCGACACCACCGACCGCGCGGTCCGCGCCGCTCCCGGCGACGGCGCGGACGCCGTGGTCTGGGACCAGGTGGTGCAGACCGCCGACGAGGAGTCCCGGCTCACACTCACCTTCTGCGCATTCCTCACCATCGCCACGCTGCTGGCCGCGTTGGCGATCGTCACCGACTCGGCGGTGCTGCTCATCGGCGGCATGGTGATGGGCCCCGAGTTCAGCCCGCTGGCCGGCATCGCACTGGGCCTGGTGCACCGCAACCGGGCGGTCATCCGACACTCGGTCCGGTCGCTCACCGTCGGCTTCGCGATCGCCACGGTGCTCACGATCGGGTTCTGCCTGGCGCTGCGCGGGCTGGGCTGGGCCGATGTCGGCGATCTGCTGGCCGAGCGCCCGGCCACCGGGTTCATCACCCGGCCCGACCGCTGGTCGTTCCCCGTCGCGTTCATCGCCGGGGTCGCCGGGATGCTGGCCCTGACCAGCTCGAAGTCCGCCAGCCTGGTCGGCGTCTTCATCTCCGTCACCACCGTCCCGGCCGTGGCGGCGTTCAGCCTCGGCGTCGCGTTCGGGGACTGGGCCGACGCCGCCCGCTCGGTCCTCCAGCTGGGCATCAACGTCGTCGGCATCCTGCTGGCTGCCGTCCTGACGTTGTCGGTGCTCAAGGCCGTGTGGC
>JAOPVM010000446.1 GCA_025966215.1 Klenkia sp. | reverse complement strand
CGGTGGGAGGTGCGGTCCCGCGGCAGGGCGCGGTGCGCCGAGCCTGCACCCGGGGGTCCGGCCGGCGCACGGTGGTGAGGACGGTCCGGGCCTGGCCACCCCGGTGTGGCCTGCGGCACCATCCGGGCATGCTGCTCGACGCGTCACTGCTCACGGCCGGGACCGACGACGTCGCCGGCACCGCCCGACTGCTCGAGGACCGTGGCTACGCCGGGGTCTGGGCCTCCGAGGTGGCCCACGACCCCTTCCTGCTGCTGCACGCCGCGGCGCTGTCCACCGAGAGGGTGCAGGTCGGGTCGGCCATCGCGGTCGCCTTCGCCCGCTCGCCCATGACGCTGGCGTACACCGCGTGGGACCTGCAGCGCTACAGCCGGGGCCGGTTCGTGCTGGGGCTGGGCACACAGGTCAAGGCGCACGTCGAGCGCCGGTTCGGCATGTCGTGGTCGGCCCCGGCCGCCCGGATGCGGGAGTACGTCGGCGCCCTGCGGGCGATCTGGGCGACCTGGTCGGCCGACGACGTCCCGCTCCGCTTCCGCGGTGAGCACTACCGGCACACGCTGATGACGCCGACGTTCACCCCGCCCCGGCACGCGTGGGGCGCACCGCCGGTGCACCTGGCCGCGGTCGGGCCGCTGATGACCCGGCTGGCCGGCGAGCTGTGCGACGGCCTGCTCGCCCACGGCTTCACCACCGAGCGCTACCTCCGCGAGCGGACCCTGCCCGCCCTGCAGGAGGGGCTCGAGCTCTCCGGACGGACCCGCGAGCAGGTGCAGGTCAGCCTGCCGGGCTTCGTCGTCGCCGGCCGCGACGACGCCGAGAGAGCCCTCGCCCGCACCGCGGTACGGGCGCAGATCGCCTTCTACGGCAGCACCCCGGCCTACCGCCCCGTGCTGGAGCTGCACGGCTGGGGGGCCCTGGGGGAGGAGCTGAACGCGTTGTCCACCTCCCGCCGGGAGGACCCGTGGGAGGCGATGGCCGAGCTGGTGGACGACGAGGTGCTGGGCACCTTCGCCGTGGTCGCCGACCCCGGGGACGTGGCCGCCGAGGTGCTGCGCCGCTACGACGGCGTGGTCGACCGGTTCAGCGTCTACGGCGGCGCCGGGCTCCCGCTGGAGGTGTGGGACCCGCTGGTGCGCGCCCTGGCCTGACCCCGGGTGGACGCAGGGACCGTCCCAGGGGATATGGTTCTGACAATCATTCCCGCAAGTCGTTCCCTGGAGTGCCATCGTGTCCCGCCGCGCCACCGTCCTCGCCGTCCTGGCCGCCGGCTCCCTGGGCCTGGCCGCCTGCTCCTCCGGGCAGGCCGGTGGCCCCGACACGACCGAGGCGGACTCCGCGAACTGCCCGGGCGACGTGCTCGACGTCGTCGTCTCCGTCAACCAGTGGGGCGACGTCGTCCGCTCCCTGGCCGGGGACTGCGCGAACGTCACCACGGTGATCAACTCCACCGCGGTCGACCCGCACGACTACGAGCCCAGCACCGGGGACATCGCCGGCTTCGAGGACGCGGACCTGGTGGTCGTCAACGGCGCGGACTACGACCACTGGGCCTCCGACGCCGTCGCCAACCTGGACCCGGCCCCCGTGGTGGTGGACGCTGCCGAGGTGGCCGGCATCGAGGAGGAGCACTCCGACGACGACGGGCACGCCGAGGGCGAGGCCGGGCACGGCTCGGTGAACCCGCACCTCTGGTACTCCCCGGACCACGTCCAGCAGACCGCCGCGGCCGTCACCGACGCCCTCAGCGACCTCTCCCCCGACGCCGCCGGGTACTTCGCCGACCAGGGCACCGCCTGGACGACGTCCATGCAGCCCTACGCCGACGAGCTCGCCGGCCTCGAGCAGCTGGCGGCCGGCAGGAGCTACGCGGCCACCGAGACCGTCTTCGACCACACCGCCTCGGCCGTCGGGCTGACCGACGCGACCCCCGAGGGCTACCGGGACGCCACCAGCAACGAGAGCGACCCGGCCGCCGGGGACGTCGCCGCGTTCGAGGCGGCCCTGGCCGACGGCAGCATCGACGTGCTGGTGTTCAACACCCAGACCGAGGGCGCCGTGCCCGACCAGCTGCGCGCCGCGGCCGAGTCGGCCGGCGTGCCGGTCGTCGAGGTCACGGAATCGGTCCCGGAGGATGCTGGTTCCTTCCAGGAGTGGCAGCTCGCCCAGCTGCAGCAGCTCGCAGACGCACTCGGTGGGGGTCAGTGACAGCCAGTCCATCGACGTCGACGCCGCCGGCCCTGGTGCTGGACGGGGTCTCCGTCGTCCGGGGAGGTCGGCAGGTCTGGTCCGACGGCTCGCTGACCGTCCCCGCCGGCGCGGTCGTGGGGGTCATCGGGCCCAACGGCGCCGGCAAGACCACCCTCTTCCAGCTCGCTCTGGGCCTGCTGCCGGCCGCGACCGGCCGGATCGAGGTCCTGGGTCGCACCCCCCGTGCCGGCGACCGGCGGATCGGCTACGTGCCGCAGAACTACACCGCCGCCCTCGGTGAGGCAGTGCGGGCCCGCGACCTGGTCGCCCTGGGCGTCACCGGCACCCGGTTCGGCATCCGGCGCACCACCGCCGCCGAGCACGCGCGGGTGGACGACGCGCTGCGCCGGGTCGGGGCCGCCGGGTACGGCGACCGGCGGATGAGCGAGCTCTCCGGTGGCCAGCAGCAGCGGGTCGCGATCGCCCAGGCCATCGTGGACGACGCCGAGCTGCTGCTCCTGGACGAGCCGCTGGCCAACCTGGACCTGCGCAACTCCCACGAGATCGTCACCCTCCTCGGCGAGCTGCGCCGGGAGCGGGTGGTCACGATCATGGTCGTCGCACACGACCTGAACCCCCTGCTGCCGGTGCTCACCGACGCGGTCTACCTGCTCGACGGCCACCCGCACCACGCCCCGATCGGCGAGGTCGTCACCGAGGACCTGCTGACCCACCTCTACGGCACGCGCGTGCGTGTCGTCCGGACCGCGCAGGGTGACCTCTTCACCCGCAGCGGCTGAAGGAGCACCGTGCGCTTCCAGGAGAACTGGCTGCAGGTCCTGCAGACGACGTTCATGCAGCACGCGTTCATCGGCGGCACGATGGTCGCGCTGACCGCCGGGCTGATGGGCTACTTCGTCATCACCCGGCAGAACGCGTTCGCCGCCCACGCGCTGGCGCACATCGGGTTCCCGGGCGCCACCGGCGCGATCCTCGTCGGCGCCCCGGTCACCCTGGGCCTGGCGGTGTTCTGCGTCGGCGGCGGGCTGCTGATCGGGGTGTTCGGCAAGCGGGTGGCCGAGCGCGAGATCGCCACCGGCACCATCCTGGCCGGGGCGACCGGGCTGGGCGTGCTGTTCGCCTCGCTGGCCACCGCGAACGCCAGCACCACCACCACCGTGCTCTTCGGCAACCTGCTGGCGATCAGCCGTGACCAGCTGTGGCTGTTCGGGCTGTTCACCGTGGTGGTGGTCCTCGTCCTCGCCGGCATCGCCCGCCCGCTGGTGTTCGCCTCGGTCGACCCGGCCGTCGCCGAGGCCCGCGGGGTGCCGGTGCGCGCCCTGGGGGTGGCCTTCGTCGTCCTGCTGGCGCTGACCATCACCATGGCCGTGCAGGTGGTCGGCACGCTGCTGCTCTTCGCCCTGGTGGTCACCCCCGCGGCCGCGGGGCTGCGGCTCACCGCCCGGCCGGGCCGGGTGGCCGGGCTCGCGGTGGCGTTCGCGCTGGCCTCGGTCTGGGTCGGGCTGCTCCTGTCGGCGGTGATCGACCTGCCGCCGAGCTTCTTCGTGGTGTCCATCGCAGTGCTGATCTGGGCCGTGGTGCTGGTGCTCACCCGCGACCGGCACACCACCGTCCGCCCCGAGCCCAGCGGGCGCGGCGTGGCCCCCCGGGTCCCCGAGCACACCGCCTGACCCTCCGGGGTGCGCAGGCGGCCGCGCGCTGGCCGTGGGTTGCCCTGCGGGGGCATCCTGGGGAGATGACGCAGGACGAGCAGCAGCACCGGGCCGACGACGACGTCCCCACCGCGCGGGTCACCGAGGCGGAGGCGCCGCCCCCCTCGCCGGCCGCCCCGATCGCCCGGATGCTGGCCAACCCCCGCCGCACCCGCCGGGCCTGACCCCTCGGCAGTCCGTCGCGCGATGTGACGGACCGGGTCACACCGGCCCCATCGACCCCCCGGAACCCGGCCACCACATGCGTGTTGGTGACTCTGGGTGGGGATGCCGACACACCGGCGTGCCGTGGACTGCTCCGTCACGCCGCCGTGCACCATCCCTGACGTGACCGCAGCCCTCGCCTTCGACCACGAGTCCTCCCCGGCCGCCGACCTCGCCCGGGGCGTGGACTCGCAGGGCAGCCCGCTGCCCGTCCGCCGCAGCCGCGAGGAGCGTCAGGCGATCGTCCTGGACACCGCCGACCGGCTGTTCGCCGGCCGGAGCTCCCGCAGCGTCGGCATGGACGAGCTGGTCCGGGAGACCGGGCTGGGCAAGATGACGGTCTACCGGCTGTTCAAGAGCAAGGACGACCTGGTCGGCGCCTACCTGGCCCGCAAGGCCGCGACCGTGCTCGGGTACCTCGACGCCGAGACGCACCGCTTCGAGGGCGACCCCCGCGGCGCGCTGCTGACCGTCGTGGACGTGGTGGAGAAGGACGTCACCCGCACCGGCTTCCGCGGCTGCCCGTTCACCAACGTCAGCAGCGAGTACGACGACCCGCAGCACCCGGCCCGGTCAGCGGCCGCGGACTACAAGTACGAGCTGCACCTGCGACTGGTGACCCTGTCCGAGGAGCTCGTCCCCGGCCACGGCGACGACCTCGCCGCCCAGGTGCACCTGATCATCGACGGCATGTACCTCTCCGGCGGCCTGCTGGGCCCCGACGGGCCGGCCAGTCACGGCCGACAGCTCGCCGAGCGCCTCGTCGACGCCGCGATCACGAGCGCGGCCGCCACCGCGCGCTGAGCCCCCGTGCTCGGCGGTGTGATCGCCGGGTTGTGCGTGCTGCGGGCCCGTAGGCCCGCTGACGTGTCGGAGGCCGGTCCCGCGGGCAGGGCACCGGGCATGACCGATCCCACGACCGACCCGGCCGACTCCCCGAGCAACCCCGCGAACCTGGTCGACGGCCGCCCCGGCGACGACGCCCCCGACCAGGGCGCGCAGGACACCACGCTCACCACCGACGACGATGCCCAGGACGACGACGCGGTGGCCGAGCCCGAGAACAGCTGAGCGGCTCAGGTCCAGCCGTACCGGCGCGCGGCCTCACCGCCGCGTGCCGGTTCGGGGCGCCCAGCTTCGTGGCTGCTGGCACTGATCGCCTCCGCGGCCAGCTCGGGGTCGACGCACCGCCCGCCGCCGTGCACGGTGCGGACGACGTCGGCCAGCACCGCGGCGTCGACGGTCGTGGGCAGGAACCCCCGCACCCCGGCCTCCAGCGCCCGCTTCAGGCGCCCCGGCCGACCGTGCCCGGTGACGATCACGACCCGGCACCCCGGCACCACCGTGCTGAGCTCGGCGGCCACCGAGATGCCGTCCTGGCCGGGCATCTGCAGGTCCAGCACGCAGACGTCGGGGGTGTGCGCCCTGGCCATGGCCATCGCCATCGCCATCGCCATCGCCATCGCCAGCCCCTCCGGGCCCGAGGCCGCCTGGGCGGCCACCTCGACGTCGTCCTCCAGACCCAGCAGGGCGGCCAGCCCCGAGCGGGTCAGGTTCCCGTCGTCGGCCAGCAGCACCCGCACGCTCACGCCGCCACCTCTGCGCGGACGACGAAGCCGCCGTCCGCGAGCCCGTCCTGCAGCCGGCCACCGCCAGCGACCAGCCGCTCGGAGAGGCCGGTGAGCCCGTTGCCCCAGGTCGGCTCGCTGGGTCTCGGCGATCTCGGCCTGCGTGCCCGACAGGACGATCCGGCCCTCCCGCATGACGGCGACCCGGTCGGCGAGCTCCTCGGCCTCCTCCAGGTGGGGGGTGGTGAGCAGGACCGCGGCGCCGTCGGCGACCCGGCCCTTCACCAGCTCCCACACCTGCCGACGGGACTCGGGGTCCAGGCCGGGGTCGGCTGGCCTGCAGCAGGACGCCCAGGTGCGGGCGGACCCCTGCCCGGTCGCGGACCGGGTCGGCGCCGAGCACGCGGACGGTGCCGCCGGACGCCGGGCTGAGACCCTCCAGGACCTCCAGCGCGGAGGTCTTGCCGGCGCCGTTGACTCCCAGCAGTGCCAGGACCTCGCCCTGGTGCACCTCGACGGAGACGCCGTCCCCCGCACGGGTCACCCGTGAGGTTCGTCAGGGGTCAGCGCACCACCCGGTCGGTGTCGGCGGCGCGCAGCCGCCCCCGCAGCGCCAGCACGGTGAGCCCGGCGACCAGCATCATCACCCCCACCACCCAGAGCCCGGCCCGGCTGTTGCCGGTGGCGTCGAGCAGGAACCCGGTGATGTAGGGCGCCCCGAAGCCCGAGCTGTTGCCCAGGGTGTTCACCAGCGCGATCCCGGCCGCGGCACCGGCGCCGGCCAGGAACGTGGAGGGGAGGTACCAGAACACCGGCAGGGCGCAGAAGACGCCGACCGCGGTCACCGTGATGACGGCCATCGTGGCCAGCGGGGACTCCATGTAGAGCGCGACCGGGATGCTGACGGCGCCGAGCAGGGCGGGCAGCGCGACGTGCCAGACGCGCTCGCCGGTGCGGTCGGAGTGCCGGGACCAGAACACCATCGCCACGGCGCCGATGGCGAAGGGGACAGCGACGATCAGCCCGTTCTCCAGGATGGAGAAGGTGGTGTCGAAGGACTCGGCGAACCCGGCGACGATGGTCGGCAGGAAGAAGCTGAGGGCGTAGAGGCCGTAGGTGACGCCGAAGTACACCAGGCCCAGCGCCCACACCCGGGGGTCCTTCAGGGAGTCGCGGACCCGGTGCGTGCCGCCGGCCCGGGTGGCCTGCTGCTCGGCGGCCATCGTGTCCTCGAGCCACTGCCGCTCGTCGGGGGCGAGCCAGTCGGCGTCCTTCGGCCGGTCGGTCAGGTAGAACCAGGCGGCGATGCCCAGGACGACGGCGGGCAGACCGAGCACCAGGAACATGACCCGCCAGCCGGCCAGGCCGAGGAACCCGTCGGCGTACTGCAGGATCGCGCCGGCGATCGGGGCGCCCAGGGCGCTGGAGGCCGGCAGCGCGATCATGAACAGCCCGGTGAGGCGCACCCGGACCGACCGGGGGAACCAGAACGTCAGGTACAGCATGATCCCGGGGAAGAACCCGGCCTCGGCGACGCCGAGCAGGATGCGCGCGGCGTACAGCGTGGTCGCGTTCGGGACGAACGCCATCGCGGCGGCGATGAGGCCCCAGGTGACCAGGATCCGGGCGATCCACCGGCGGGCGCCGAACCGGTGCAACGCGATGTTGCTGGGCACCTCGAAGAGCAGGTAGCCGATGAAGAACAGGCCGCTGGCCAACCCGAACATGGTCTCGGTGAGCCCGAGGTCGGCGCTCATCGTGAGCTTGGCGAACCCGATGTTGGTGCGGTCGACGTAGTTGAGGAAGTAGGCCAGCCCGAGGAACGGGATGAGCCGGATCGCGACCTTGCGGACCACCCGGGCCTGCATCCCCGACGGGTCGGCCTCGGTGCGCACGTCCTGGGTGGCCACGGCAGGCTCCTCACGCTGGTGCCCCCGGGCACGCCTGTGTGTCCGGTGTGGGGGCGGGACCACCCTAGGAGCCCGCGTGTCTCGAGGTGCTCCCGGCCCGCAACCGGATCGGCGTTCCGGCTCAGGAGGGAGCTGGCCCTGGTGACGTCGCAGCTCCTCGGCAGGCCACGGGTCGGGCGTGACCGAGGACGCAGACACCCCGACCTCCCACCGCAGCCCGTCTCCGTGCCACGACGCCGGAGGAGGGGTCTGACGGGAACGCGCCCAGGACAAGCCCCCCACCAGCGCCCTTCTCCCCGACCGGCCCCCTGCCGACGGTGACGTCGAGCTCGTCGCCCGGACTCCGGTTAGGTTCGACGTCGTGCCCGACGACGCCCGCTGGCTGCCCCTGCAGGGGACGACGAACACCCGTGACCTCGGCGGGCTCCCGCTCACCCGCGGCGGCACGACCGTGCCCGGGCGGGTGCTGCGCAGCGACGACCTGCAGGAGCTCACCGACCGCGACGTCGTGGTGCTCGTCGACGACCTGGGCGTCACCGACGTGGTGGACCTGCGCAGCAGCGCCGAGGTCCGGCTCGAGGGGCGCGGGCCACTGCGCGACCAGCCCGAGATCGTCCACCGGCACTTCACCCTGCTCCCCGAGGCCGGCACGTACACCGACGTCTACGCCGCCGAGGAGGGCGAGGACGAGGAGCTGCCCGAGGGCTGGCTGGAGAGCCTGCTCCCCCGCAGCGTCGCCGCCGAGCACGAGACGGAGACCCCCGCCGTCCGCTCCTACCTCGGCTACCTGACCGACGGCGCGGACAACGTCGTCGGCGCCCTGCGCGCGATCACCGCGTCCTCCGGTACGGCCCTGGTGCACTGCGCCGCGGGCAAGGACCGCACCGGCGTCGTCTGCGCGCTCGCCCTGGAGGTCGCCGGCGTGGAGCGGGACGCCGTCGTCACCGACTACGCGCTGACCGCCGAGCGGATCGACGACGTCGTGGGCAAGCTCGCCGCGCGCCCGACGTACGCCCAGGACATGGCCCGCCGCGACGTGGCCAGCCACACCCCGCGGGCGGACTCGATGCGCCGCCTGCTGGACCTGCTGGACGCCGACCACGGTGGCGCGGCCGGCTGGCTCGCCGAGCGCGGGTTCGGCCCGCAGGAGCAGGACGCCCTCCGCCGCCGCCTCACCGAGGCCTGACACGCAGAAGGCCCCGACCCCGGACGGGGTTCGGAGCCTGGTGCACGTCGGTCCCGTCGCCCGGGGGCGACAGGGTCCCTACCGGATGACGGCGGTGAACTGGCTGTTGGCCAGGGTCAGCAGGTCATCGCGCATCGCGGGGCTGCTGCTGCGGGCGAGAGCCTTGTCCAGGGCCCGACGGGTCCGCGACGCCTGACGACGCTGACGCCAGGTGCTGGTGACGCTGCTCATGGGGTGTTCCTTCTTCCGTGCTGCTCGGTGGTTGCTACACCTGCATCAAAGCAGGCGAGACCTGATTTGTTCCAACGGAACGATGGTGATGTCGGCCCCTGTCCTACGGATGTTCACCCGAAAGCCGCAAAGATCTACGAAGGGTGTCCGCCGCCACAGCCGCACGGACGCCGCGAGCCCCCGCCGACCGTGGTGGTCGACGGGGGCTCGAGGGAAGCGCTGAGGTCACGCCGCGGCAGCGTCCAG
>JAOPVM010000442.1 GCA_025966215.1 Klenkia sp. | reverse complement strand
ATGCAGTTGCGCAGAGCCCACCAGCTGGTGTGGATGTTCATCAGCTGCACGCCGCCCTGGACGACGTCGGCGCCGGTCTCGACGAACCGGGCGTCGATGTGCCGGAGCAGTTGCGGGTGGACCTCGTCCTCGGCGTCGAACACGCCGACCACATCGCCGCGGCAGTGCTCCAGGGCGCGGTTGAGCGCCTTGGGCTTGTTCTTGGGCACGCTGTCGTCGACGACGACCCGCACCCGGCCGGGGTGCCGCCGGGCGGCGGCCCGGGCGACGGCCTCGGTGCCGGGGTCGTCGTGACCGACGATGGCGATCACCTCGTAGTCGGGGTGGTCCAGCACGGCGAGGGCGTCCAGGGTGTCGCCGAGGACCTCCTCCTCGTGCCGCGCGGGCACCAGCAGGGAGAACGACCGCTCGGGGTCGCGGCGGTCCTTGGAGAAGCCGGTGGCGGCCAGGCCCTGCGGGGTGCGCCAGGCGTGCAGCATCCAGGCGACCGTGGTCATCGCGACCCCGGCCAGCAGCAGGGACACCAGGCCGAGCAGCACCAGGCCGGCGATCTGCCACCCGCCCAGACCCGGGCCGACGTCCTCGGTCGCGGATCCGCCGGGGCGTTCGACGGTCGGGTCGCCGATGCCGGCGGCCGGGCCAGAGGGGAGCAACGGCTCCTGGACGGCGGCCAGGACGGTCGTGGAGGTGGCAGCGACCGGGTCAGGGATCGCGGCCCGGGCGGCCACAGGGGCAGCGAGGACGAGGAAGAGAGCTAGTCCGGCAGAACCTGCGAGCACCCGACCACGACGTCGCGCCGGTGCGCGTCGCAGCTGAGCACCGGCGGGGGCCGTCGGTCCGGGGACACGGGACACGAGGAAACCTCACGGTCGGTGATCAGTACGCAGGGCATACGTCCCCCGATGGAGTGCGGTTCATCGAGCCCCCCGGGATGTGATGCTGTTCACACTGGGTTTCGGAGGGAGACAAAAGTCCACGGCGCCGCAGTGACGTGTCCGTCGTACCGATTCGATGAACTGCGTAAAGACTCTGCGTGCGCGCGTCGTCGCACTGAGACCCGAGTGACGAAATGGACCATCCGGTCGACCGATCGCTGCCGAACGCCCCGGTGAGCACAACCCGCGAGCAGCTACCCACCGTGATCGCCGCGAGTCCGACTACCCGATGGAGGCTCCTGCTAAAGGAGCTCAGCGCCTTCGGCGTCGTCGGCGCTGCGTGCCTCGTCCTGGACCTCGGGCTCTTCCAACTGCTCTACGGCCATCTCGGCGTCGGGGCGGTCACCGCCAAGCTGGCCTCGACACTGGTCTCCATGACGGTGGCCTACGTGGCACACCGCTACTGGTCCTTCGCGCACCGCCAGCGCACCGGCGTGGGCCGGGAGTACCTCCTGTTCGCCGCGGTCAACGGCGTCACGCTGCTGCTGGGTCTCGCCGTCGTCGCCGTGGTGCGCTACCCGTTCGGTCAGGACGCCGCACCCGTGCTGCAGGTCGCCAACATCGGCTCGATCGGCCTGGGCACCGTGATCCGCTACCTGGGCTACCGCCGCTGGGTGTTCCCGGCCGCCAGACCGGTCACCGGGTCGGGAGCGTTGCCAGCGCCGGCCCCAGGAGGTGGGACCACCCCATGAGCACCCTGGAGCCCCCGCACGCCCACGAGCACGGGCCCGAGCACCACCACTGACCTAGATGTACTGACCCGCAGCGTTGTTGACGCGGTCGATGGGTGTGCGGCCGCCGATGCCCAGGTGGGGCCTGTCCAGGTTGTAGTGGTCCAGCCAGGTCGGCAAGAGGGCGGCGCGGGCGTCGTTGCTGGCGAAGGGCCGGGAGTAGGCCCACTCCGCGCCGAGGGTGCGGTTGAAGCGTTCGACCTTGCCGTTGGTCCATGGGCAGTGCGGTCGGATGAACTTCTGCCGGGCGCCGATCGCCGCTGCGGCGGCGGCGAAGTCCCGGGAGATCCGGTAGTTCTTGGCGTTGTCGGTGATAACTCGTTCGATGCTGATGCCGTGGCCGGCGTAGAACGCGGCGGCGCGGGTGAGGAAGCCGGCGCAGGTGGCGCCTTTCTCATCTCCCAGTATCTCGGCGTAGGCCAGCCGGGAGTGGTCATCGACGGCGGCGTGGACGTAGTCATAACCGACTCCGCGGGCTGAGCCGGGTCGGGTGCCGCGGCCGTGGGCACGCCAGCCACCACCGTCGGGGATGCGCCCGAGCTTCTTCACATCGACGTGGACCAGCGAGCCGGGGTGGTCGTGTTCGTAGCGGTTGGCGCTGCGCCGAGTCGCCCGGATGACCTGCCCGGTGACCGGGTCGCACGCCGCCAGCGGCGGCGTGCCGTGCCGACGCAGCACCCGACCGACGGTGGAGGCCGGCAGCTTCAGGTGCGCTGCGATAGCGACTGGCCCGCAGCGGGACAGGTGCCGGCAGATCCGGATCCGGGTCTCGGTGCAGGCCGGGGTGCGGCGAGGGTGGGTGTGGGCGTGGCTGGGCCGGTCCACCAGTCCGGCCTTGCCCTCGGCCTTCCATCGGCGCCACCACTTGTAGGCGCACGCCCGAGAGACGCCCATCTCCGCGGCGACGTGCGCCGGTGGGCGGCCGGTGGCGATCCGCTGGACCAAGATCAAACGCCCGGCAGGAGTAAGGCGGGCATTAGCGTGGGACACGAGTGACCTCCGCGGTCGGAATGGATGCCGTCAGACAGCTCCACCCGACCCGGAGGTCGCTCCTACGTCAACAACGGTCTTGGTCAGTACATCTAGCCCAGGTCGGCGCCGAGCTCCACGGTCTCCTCCAGCTGCGGCCGGGGCAGGGCGACCGCGGGGATGCCGGCGCTCTGCGCGAGGTCGGCAGCCGCCAGCTGGCCGCAGGCACCGTCGATGTCCTGACCGCGGGTGTCGCGCACCGTCGTCGACACGCCGTGGGCGCGCAGCCGGGCCACGAACTCGCGCTGCGCGGGCAGCGGACTGGCGTCCCACTTGCTGCCCGGTGTCGGGTTCAGCGGGATGAGGTTGACGTGCGCCAACCGCTTGGCCAGCCGGGAACCGAGCAGGTCGGCCCGGAACGGCTGGTCGTTGACGTCCCGGATGAGGGCGTACTCGATGGAGTAGCGCCGGCCGGTCTTCCGGGCGTAGGCGTCGGCGGCCTCGAGCACCTCGGTGACGTTCCACCGGGTGTTGACCGGGACCAGGGTGTTGCGCAGCTCGTCGTCGGGAGCGTGCAGGCTCACCGCGAGGGTGACGTTGAGACCCTCCTCGGTGAGCTTGCGGATCGCCGGCACCAGGCCGACCGTCGACACGGTGACCGAGCGCTGGCTCAGCCCCAGCCCCCAGGGCGCCGGCGTCAGCAGCGCGTCGAGGGTCTTGCGCACCCGGGCGTAGTTCGCCAGCGGCTCCCCCATGCCCATGAACACCACGTTGGACAGCCGGCCCGGGCCGCCGGGGATCTCCCCGGCAGCCATGTCCGCGGCGGCCGCGACGGCCTGGCCGATGATCTCCGCGGCGGACAGGTTCCGGGTCAGCCCGCCCTGGCCGGTCGCGCAGAACGGGCACGCCATCCCGCAACCGGCCTGGCTGGAGATGCACACCGTGGCCCGGACGGGGTCGCGCATCAGCACGCTCTCCACGAGCGCACCGTCGTGCAGGCGCCACAGCGTCTTGCGGGTGCGGCCACCGTCGGCGCTCTGGTGCCGGACGACGGTCAACAGCCCGGGCAGCAGCGCCTCGGCCAGGTCGGCGCGGGCAGCCGCGGGCAGGTCGGTCATCAGCGCCGGGTCGGTCACCCCCGCGTAGTGGTGCCGGGCCAGCTGGTCGGCACGGAACGCGGGCTGGCCGAGCTCGACGACCGCGGCTCGGGTCTCCTCGCGGGTCAGGTCGCTGAGGTGCCGCGGCGGCTTGCTGGCCCGCCGGGGCGCGTCGAAGACCAGCGGGAGCGACACCGGTGCGTCCCGGGGGGCACTCGGTGCGATGGTCGCGGGCTCGGTCAGGGTCGGGGGCTCAGCAGTCATGGCGGGACCCACTGTCCCACCGCCGGGGCCGGTTCGGTCCGCCCGGCGGGGTGAGATGCCTCCCGGGTGCCCGTGCCGGTCAGGCTGCGGGGTCGGCGGTCGCCGGTGTGGACGTGGTCGGGGTGGTCTCCCCCGGTCCTGCCGTCGGGACCGGCTCGGTGGGCCCGGACGGCTCGGCGGTGGGGGTCGGTTCGGCGGTGGGGGTCGGTTCGGTCGTCGGGTCCGGCGTCGGGTCGGGCGTCGGGTCGGGCGTCGGCTCCGGCG
>JAOPVM010000437.1 GCA_025966215.1 Klenkia sp. | reverse complement strand
GTCTCCCCGACCGACGGCACGGCCGACGTGTCCCCGGCGACACCGGTGCAGCTCGCGGTCACCGACGGGGCGATCGGCGAGGTCACCGTCACCGACGCCGCGGGGACCGTCGTCCCCGGCGCCGTCTCGGAGGTCCCCGCCGACGCCGCGGCGCCGACGACCCCGGGCGCCACCACGTCGGTCTGGACGCCGACCGCTCCGTTCGCCTACGGCGCGACGTACACCGTCGCCGCCACCGCGACCAACGCCGACGACGAGGAGACCGACGCCTCGACGACGTTCTCCACCGTCGTCCCCGCCTCGGTCACCACCCCGTCGATCGGCCCGCTGGACGGCACCACCGTCGGGGTCGGCATGCCGATCCGGGTGTTCTTCGACCAGCCGGTCACCGACCAGGCCGCGGTCGAGAGCCACCTGCTGGTCACCAGCTCCACGCCCACCGACGGGCGCTGGAACTGGGTGAGCAGCAGCGAGGTGCACTTCCGGCCCTCCACCTACTGGCCGGCGAACACCACGGTGACCCTGGACGCCGACCTGTACGGCGTGGACACCGGCGACGGCATCTGGGGCGAGAAGGACCGCACGGTCACCTTCACCGTGGGCGAGAAGCACGTCTCGGTCGCCGACGCCGGCACGCACACCCTCACCGTCTACGACAGCGACCAGGTCGTGCAGACCTACCCGATGAGCGCCGGGAGCTCGGAGAACCCGACCCGCAACGGCGCGCACGTGGTGCTGGAGAAGTACGAGGACATCACCATGGACTCCTCGACCTTCGGCCTGGCCGTGGACGCCGCCGGTGGCTACCGCACCGACGTGCAGTTCGCGACGCGCATCTCCAACAACGGGGAGTTCGTGCACGCCGCTCCGTGGTCGGTCGGCCAGCAGGGCTCGAGCAACGTCTCGCACGGCTGCATCAACCTGTCGACGGACCGGGCGCAGTGGTTCTACGACTTCAGCCAGCCCGGCGACGTCGTCGAGGTGGTCAACTCCATCGGCCCGACCCTGGGCCCGGTGGACGGCGACATCTACGACTGGGCGATCCCGTGGGATCAGTGGGTGGCCGGCAGCGCGCTGGACTGACCCGCACCAGCCCCGGGACGACGAGAGGCCGTGACCCGAACCGGGTCACGGCCACTCGTGCGTGGGGTGAGTGACGGGACTTGAACCCGCGACATCCAGGATCACAACCTGGCGCTCTACCAGCTGAGCTACACCCACCGTGCGGCCCCCGACGAGGGCCTCGTGAAGGGTACCGGAGCACTCAGCCCTGCGGTGCAGGGGCCTGCCCGTCGGCCAGCAGCTGGGCGTACCGGTCGACGACGAGCGCCGACCCGGCCTGGGCCTGCTCGCTGGTCGGCCCCGGCGCCGGCACGAACGCGACCTCGCGGTAGTAGGCCAGCTCGCGGATGGACTCCAGGATGTCGGCCAGCGCCCGGTGCGCCAGGCCCTTGGCAGGCTGGCTGAAGTACACCCGGGGGAACCAGCGGCGGGCCAGCTCCTTGATCGAGGAGACGTCGATCATCCGGTAGTGCAGGTGGTCGTCCAGCTCGGGCATGTCCCGGGCCAGGAAGCCGCGGTCGGTGCCGATCGAGTTGCCGCACAGCGGCGCGGTGCGCCGGTCGGGCACGAACCGCTTCACGTAGGCCAGCACGAGTTGCTCGGCCTCGGCCATCGTCACCGTCGAGGCGCGGACGGCGTCGGTCAGCCCGGAGGATGCGTGCATCCGGGTGACCACCTCGCCCATCCCGGCCAGGGTGGCGTCGTCGGCGTGGATGATCACGTCGAGGCCGTCGTCGAGGACGTTCAGGTCGGAGTCGGTGACCACCACCGCGACCTCGATGAGCGCATCGGAGCCGATGTCCAGCCCGGTCATCTCGCAGTCGATCCAGACCAGGTTCCGCGTTCCGCTGTCCGCCACGACCGGCGACAGTACGCACCGCGGACCTCCCGCGCCCCCGTGTGCCGGTGCGCGGGAAGGCGGGGGACGTCCGCCACGGGACGGTGCGGGGAGCCCCCTCCGGCGGCGCGTCCCGGGGCTGGTCACCAGGCTCGACCGTGCCCGTGTCGTACCGTCGGGGTCGACCGCGGCCGCCGTGCCGCTCTGTCGACCGGACGTGCGAGCCGGTCGACGTGGCTCCCCACCAGCCCGTCAGGGGCCACCCCCCGACGTGCGTGACGAGGAGGCCCGGTGCTCACCCTGACCCCCTCGGGTCTGGACACCCAGGCCGAGCTCTCCTTCTTCCGGGAGCTGACCGGCTGGGACACCGGCGGCGCCGTGCGCGGTGCCGTGGTGGCCTCGCTGCCGCTGACCGACGGCGCGATGAACCGCCGGGTCTCCGACGCGGTGGTGTTCGTGCCCGAGGGCCTGGCCGTGATCCGGGTGGTGGAGGTGGTCCGCCAGTCCGGCGTGGTCACCGCGCTGCCCGAGGGGGCCTGGACGATCGGGCCCGGCGCCGGCCCCGGGGACGTGCTGCGGCTGGCCGGAGGGGGCTCCACCACGCTGGACGGGCTGATGCGGGCCGGCATGGAGGCCGCCGTCCGGCTGCGCAAGGTGGGCCTGGAGCCCGGCCGGATCGCCCGCCTGACGGTGCTGTCCGGGGACCTGCACGGCCTGCTGCCGGCCGACGGCGACCTCGGCGAGGGCGACCAGGTCGCCCTGCTGGACCCGCGCTCCCTGCTGCTGGGCATCGCCCGGGCCAGCCGTTACGCCGGCACCGACAACCCCCGGCTGTGGACGACGGCCGACGTGCGGGCGGCCCTGGAGGCCCTCGGGGTCGGGGGCCGCAGCCCGTCGGTCGAGGAGCTCAACGGCGAGGGGTTCCCCTACTCGCCGTACGTGCTGCGCCGTCGGGAGCTGCTGGCCCCGGCCACGTTGGCCAGCCAGCCCGCCGTCCGCACGGCCGCCCCCACGGCCTCGCCGCACACCGCCGGCCCGACCGACCACCGACCGACCGACCTCCCGGCCACCGGTCCGGGGTCCTCGGGTGCGCCGGTCGGCAGCCCGGACGGCCCCCTGGTCGACCCGGCCGCGGCTGCCGCGCTCGCCGCTGCCGCGGTGGCCGACCAGGAGAGCCGGGAGTCCGCCGCCCGGGCGGGGGTCCCGCTCGCCTCGGCCCTGGACCCGGTGCCCGAGCAGCTGCGTCGAACCACCCGGGACACCGTCGCGCTCGCCGACCGGGAGGACGCACCGCCGGCCCGGGAGACCCAGCAGATCCGCCCCGTCGCTCCCCAGCGCCCGGCGTCGGAGGAGAGCGGGGGCATCGGGGGGCTCTTCCCCGGCGGCCCCCCGGTGTCCACCCCGCCCCGGCCGACGGGCGCGCACGGATCGGAGTCGGCGCCCCCGTGGTCACCGCCGGTCACCCCGGTCGAGGATCCTGCGCGCGGCCGACGGCGCGGCCTGCTCGTCGTGCTCGCCGCGCTGGCCCTGGTCGTGGTGCTCGGCGTGGGTGGGTTCCTGCTCACCCAGGGCGGCGACACCGGCGGCGGTGGGGACACCGACCCCGCCGCCCAGACCACCACGGTGGCGCCCACGACGACGGCGCCGCCCACCCCCGAGGGGCTGCCGGTCGGCACCACCCAGCAGGTCGGGGGCACGACCTTCACGCTGCAGGCCTTCGCCTACGACGACTCCTGCGCCGACCACTCCTACGGCGCCGCTGCCGGGTTCTTCGGCACCTCCGACTGCGCCGGCCTGGTGCGCTCGCTGTGGTCGGCCCAGGCCGACGGTCAGGCCGCCGTCGTCTCGGTCTCCCGGGTCACCATGCCCGACCCCTCGCGCGCCCAGGCCCTGGTGGCCCTCACCGACACCGCGGGCACCGGCAACATCAGCGACCTGCTGCGCGAGGGCGTGCGCTACGCCGGCGGCCCGGAGGAGCTCTCGGGTGCGGAGTACGAGAGCGCGGTGACCGACGACGTCGCCACCATCGTGGAGAGCTCGTGGACCGACCCCGCCGCAGCCGGCACACCGGAGGACCTGGACGGGCTCGCGCTGGACGGTCTGGAGCTGGACGCGCAGGCCTCCTGAGCTCAGACGGTCGCGGCGGCCCGGGCCATCGCGGTCAGCAGGGCCGCCATCGCCGGGCGGGACAACCGGCCGGCGCTGTGCGGGGTGGAGTTGATCAGCCCGAAGACCGCGTGCGCCCGGGCCCGGCAGCCGGCCGTGGCGGCGTCCGGGTCGCGCCGGCCCAGCACGGCGACCCACTCCTCGACGTAGCGGCGCTGCAGTCGGCGCACCTGGGCGGCGTCGGTCTCCTCGAGGGCGCCGAGGTCGCGGTCCTGCACGGTGATCAGCGCCGGGTTGTCGAGGGCGAAGTCGACGTGGAAGGCGATGAGCGCGTCGAGCTGGGCGTCCGGGTCGTCGCCGGCGCCGGCCACGACGGCCGCGCCACCGGCCTGCAGCCGCTCGCTGATCCGCACCAGCATCTCGGCCAGCATCGCGTCCTTGCTGGCGAAGTGCCGGTAGATGGCCGGGCCGGTCACGCCGACGGCGGCCCCGACGTCGTCCACCCCGACGCTGCGCGAGCCGCGTTCGGCGAAGAGCTGGGCGGCGGCGCGCAGGATCTGCTCCCGACGCGAGGGACGCCCGGCGTCCAGGTGCAGCGCACTGTCCTGTTCGGCCATGGGCACGAGGTTAACCGCTGTTCACCGAAGGGGTGGTCACGGGCGTGAACGGCGGTTAACATCGCCGACGTGGATGCACCGGTGCTCGCCAGCGCCCCGCCCGTCGACCCCGAGGCCCCCGCCCGCAACGCGGCGGCCCACCGGGCGTTGGCCACCGACCTCGCCGAGGCCCTCGCCCGGGTGGCCGAGGGGGGAGGGGAGCGCGCCCGCGCCAGGCACGTGGCCCGCGGCAAGCTGCTGCCCCGCGACCGGGTGGACGCCCTGCTCGACCCGGGCAGCCCGTTACTGGAGCTCTCCCCGCTGGCCGCGCACGGTCTCTACGACGGCGACGCCCCCGGGGCCGGGATCGTCACCGGGGTCGGTCGGGTGTCCGGTCGCGAGGTGGTCGTGGTGGCCAACGACGCCACCGTCAAGGGCGGCACCTACTACCCGATGACGGTGAAGAAGCACCTGCGGGCGCAGGAGATAGCGCTGCAGAACCAGCTGCCGTGCGTCTACCTGGTGGACTCCGGTGGGGCGTTCCTGCCGCTGCAGGACGAGGTCTTCCCCGACCGGGAGCACTTCGGCCGGATCTTCTACAACCAGGCCCAGATGTCGCGCCGCGGGATCCCGCAGATCGCCTCGGTGATGGGCTCGTGCACCGCCGGCGGTGCCTACGTGCCGGCGATGAGCGACGAGGCGGTCATCGTCCGCGACCAGGGCACGATCTTCCTGGGCGGCCCACCGCTGGTGAAGGCAGCGACCGGCGAGGTGGTCACCGCCGAGGACCTGGGCGGGGGAGACCTGCACAGCCGGGTCAGCGGGGTCACCGACCACCTGGCCGACGACGACGCGCACGCCCTGCAGATCGTCCGGCAGATCGTCGGCACGCTCGGGCCGGTCACGCCCCCGCCGTGGGACGTCGAGCCGGTCGAGGAGCCCGCCTTCCCGAGCGAGTCGCTCTACGACGTCGTCCCCCCGGACAGCCGGACGCCCGTCGACGTCCGCGAGGTCATCGCCCGGCTCGTGGACGGCAGCCGGTTCCACGAGTTCAAGGCCCTCTACGGGCAGACCCTGGTCACCGGGTTCGCCCGCGTGCACGGCCACCCGGTGGGCATCGTGGCCAACAACGGCATCCTCTTCGGGGAGTCCGCGGTCAAGGGCGCGCACTTCATCGAGCTGTGCGACAAGCGGAAGGTCCCGCTGCTGTTCCTGCAGAACATCAGCGGGTTCATGGTCGGCCGCGACTACGAGGCCGGCGGCATCGCCAAGCACGGCGCCAAGATGGTCACCGCCGTCGCCTGCGCCCGGGTGCCCAAGCTGACGGTGGTCATCGGCGGCTCCTTCGGGGCCGGCAACTACTCGATGTGCGGCCGGGCCTACGCACCCCGCTTCCTCTGGACCTGGCCCAACGCCCGGATCTCGGTGATGGGCGGGGAGCAGGCCGCGAGCGTGCTGGCCACCGTCCGCCGCGACGGGCTGGAGTCCCGGGGCGAGGAGTGGTCGGCCGAGGACGAGGAGGCCTTCAAGGCCCCGGTCCGCGAGCAGTACGAGGCGCAGGGGCATCCCTACCACGCCACCGCCCGGCTCTGGGACGACGGCGTGATCGACCCCGCCGACACCCGGAGCGTGCTGGGCCTCGCACTGTCCGCGGTCTCCCACGCTCCCCTCGAGGAGGTGGGTTATGGCGTCTTCCGGATGTGAGTCAGACGCCCGCGGCGCGGGGTGCGGTGGGGTCGACGCCCTCGCCGGCGGCGGCCTCGCGCTGCACGTAGTCCTCGATCTGCTCGACGTCGTGCGCGCTCCGCTTGGCCACGGCCAGCAGGTCGCTCATCTTGCTGACCTCCTCGACCTGCTCCTTGATGAACCACTGCATGAACTGGTCGGAGGCGAAGTCGGACTGCTCGCGGGCGATCCGGGTCAGCTCGTTGATCTGCTGGGTGACCCGCTTCTCCTGCTCCAGGGCCAGCGCGATCGGCGCGACCACGTCGGAGAAGTCGTTGATCGGGGCCGGCAGCGCCGGGATGCGCACCTCGGCGTCGGCGTCGAGCAGGTAGCGCACCATCATCATCGCGTGGCTGCGCTCCTCGGCGGCCTGGTCGAAGAACAGCTGCGCGGTCCGCTGCATCGTCTGCTGGTCGTAGTAGACGGCGCAGGCCACGTACTGCTGGTGCGCGGCGAACTCGTGGCCGATCTGCTGGTTGAGCTGGGCGATGAAGGCCTCGGCTGCCACGGGGGCTCCTCTGTCGGTGCGGTGGACGTCGCGACGACCGTACCGGGCACCGCCGACAACCCCTGGACGCGAGAGGTAGGCATGGCTAACCTCACCGTGTGTCCTCCAAGACCAAGCAGCGCATGCCGAAGAAGAAGTGCTGTGTCGACAAGCCGCGGTGCGGCCGCTGTCCGTTGCGGATGCTCGCCGAGGGCACGCTCCCTGCGGGCTACACGGTCAAGAAGCGCCAGCTGGTCAAGGTGGGCAAGGCCGACGCCCTGCTGCGCAAGGCGGCCTGAGCCCGCACTGCCTGCGTCGTCCGACCCCGGGTCGGGAGACGCGTGATGTTCCAGACCGTGCTCGTCGCCAACCGCGGTGAGATCGCCGTCCGGGTGATCGCGACCCTGCGGTCCATGGGGATCCGGTCGGTGGCCGTCTACAGTGAGGCCGACGCCGGTGCGCTGCACACCCGGGTCGCCGACGTCGCCGTGCCGATCGGGCCGGCGCCGGCGGCGCAGAGCTACCTGTCGATCGAGCGGGTGCTCGAGGCCTGCCGGCGCACCGGCGCCCAGGCCGTGCACCCCGGCTACGGGTTCCTGTCGGAGAACGTGGCGTTCGCCCGCGCCCTGGAGGCCGCCGGGATCACCTTCATCGGGCCGCCGGTGGCCGCGATCGAGGCGATGGGGGACAAGATCCGCGCCAAGCAGACGGTCATGGCCGCCG
>JAOPVM010000428.1 GCA_025966215.1 Klenkia sp. | reverse complement strand
CTGCCGCGCGGGCGGTCGCTGGGACACACGCTCGTGCTGCCGACCGAGGACAAGTACACCCAGACCCGCTCGGAGATGATCGACACCCTGGCCTACGCGCTGGGTGGCCGCGCTGCCGAGGAACTGGTCTTCCACGAGCCCACCACCGGGGCCGGCAACGACATCGAGAAGGCCACCGCGATGGCCAAGTCGATGGTCACCGAGTACGGCATGAGCGCCAAGCTCGGGGCGGTGAAGTACGGCAGCACCGACGCCCAGCCCTTCATGGGCCGGGACATGGGCTCGCGGTCGGACTACTCCGAGGCCGTCGCCGCCGACATCGACTCCGAGGTGCGCGCGCTCATCGAGGCCGCGCACGACGAGGCCTGGGAGATCCTGGTCGAGTACCGGCACGTCCTGGACGACCTGGTGCTCGAGCTGCTGGACAGGGAGACGCTGACCAAGGACGACATGGCGCGCATCTGCGCCGGGGTCTCCAAGCGGCCGAACCTGGCGCCCTACAGCGGTTTCGGCAAGCGGACACCGTCGTCCGAGCCGCCGGTGCTCACCCCGGCCGAGCGGGCCCGCGGCAACGGGGCCCTCAACGGCCACAGCGGTTCCGACGTCGAGGAGCCGCTGCCCGTCGGGGACGCCGGCGCTCCCGAGCGCTGGTGAGCACGCACGTCGACCACGCCGTCGACCCCCGGCCCGTGCCGCACGCCGCCGACGCGGTGGACCACCCCCGGGCCGAGGCCGCGGTGCGGGAACTGCTGATCGCGGTGGGGGAGGACCCCGACCGGCCCGGGCTGAGGGAGACCCCCGCCCGGGTCGCCCGGGCCTACGCCGAGACCTTCGCCGGGCTGCACGAGGACCCGGCGGAGGTGCTGTCGACGACGTTCGACGAGGACCACGACGAACTGGTGCTGGTCAAGGACATCGCGCTGTACTCGACCTGCGAGCACCACCTGGTGCCCTTCCACGGGGTGGCGCACATCGGCTACATCCCCGGAGCGGACGGCCGGGTGACGGGTCTGAGCAAGCTGGCCCGGCTGGTCGAGGTGTACGCCCGGCGCCCGCAGGTGCAGGAGCGGATGACCAAGCAGATCGCCGACGCGATGATGAGCGCCCTGCACCCCCGCGGTGTGATCGTGGTCGTGGAGGCCGAGCACCTGTGCATGGCGATGCGCGGGGTCCGCAAGCCGGGCACCCGCACGATGACGTCGGCGGTGCGCGGCATCTTCAAGGAGAACGCCTCCACCCGGTCCGAGGCGATGGGCCTGGTGCTCGCGAGGTGAGCCTGCCCGTCACCGACCGATGTCAGGTGATGGGCGTCCTGAACGTCACGCCCGACTCCTTCTCCGACGGCGGGTGCTTCGCCGACACCCCCAGCGCCGTCGCGCACGGGCTGGCGATGCACGCCGCGGGCGCCGACTGGGTCGACGTCGGCGGGGAGTCCACCCGGCCCGGTGCCGACCGGGTCGAGGCGGCCGAGGAGTGCGCCCGGGTCGTGCCGGTGGTGCGCGAACTGGCGGCGGCCGGCATCCGGGTCAGCATCGACACCACCCGGGCCGAGGTGGCCGCCGCGGCGCTGGACGCCGGCGCGCAGCTGGTGAACGACGTCAGCGGCGGCCTGGCCGACGCCGGGATGGCGCCTCTGGTGGCCGAGCGGGGCGTGCCGTGGGTGCTCATGCACTGGCGCGGTCACAGCCGGGAGATGTACGCCGCAGCCCGGTACGGCGATGTCGTCACCGAGGTCTGCGCCGAGCTCACCGCCCGGGTCGAGGACGTCGTGGCCAGCGGGGTCGACCCCGCCCAGCTGGTGCTGGACCCCGGGCTGGGCTTCGCCAAGAACGCCGAGCACAACTGGGCGCTGCTGGCCGGCCTGGACCGGCTGGTGGGCATCGGGCTGCCCCTGCTGGTGGGCGCGTCCCGCAAGAGCTTCCTGGGTCGGTTGCTGGCCGGCCCCGACGGTGTCGTCCGGCCCGCGGAGCAGCGCGACGCCGCCAGCCTGGCCACCACGGTGCTCGCCGCCGAGGCCGGTGCCTGGGGTGTGCGGGTGCACGACGCCGGGCCGTCGGCCGACGCCGTCCGTACCGTGGCCGCCGTCCGTGCCGCCCGACCGTCAGCTCGACCCCGGAGGACCCGTGCCTGACCAGATCGCCGTCCGCGGCCTCACCGCGCACGCGAACCACGGCGTCTACGCCGTCGAACGCGAGCAGGGCCAGACGTTCACCGTCGACGCGGTGCTCGACGTGGACACCGCGCCCGCGGCCGCCGGGGACGACCTGTCGAAGACGGTGGACTACGCCGAGTTGGCCCAGCAGCTGCACGCGGTGCTCACCGGCGAGCCGGTCGACCTGCTGGAGACCCTGGCGCAGCGGCTGGCCGACGTGTGCCTGGCGAACGCACTGGTGGACGCCGTCCAGATCACCGTGCACAAGCCCGAGGCCGACCTGGGCGTGCCCGTCGACGACGTCACCGTCTCCATCTCCAGGCGCCGCCGGTGACCCGCGCCGTCCTCTCCCTCGGCGCCAACCTGGGCGACCGCGCCGGGACGCTGCGCACCGCGCTGCGCGCGCTCACCGGGGAGGGCCTGATGGCCCGGTCGGTGCTGTACGAGACCCCGCCGTGGGGCCCGGTCGAGCAGCCGCC
>JAOPVM010000383.1 GCA_025966215.1 Klenkia sp. | reverse complement strand
GCCGAGGCGGGCCAGGTGTTCCTGGTGGTGAGCAACACCGGCTCGACGGCGGCGATCCTGCAGATCGCCCGCCGGGCCCGCGACAACGGGGCCACGGTCGTGGCCATCACCGGTGACGAGACCAGCGAGCTCGCCGGCATCGCCGATGTCACCATCGCGGTGAAGACGTTCGAGGACACCGACCGGGACACTCCTGCGGTCAGCCGCATCGCCAGCTTGGTGATCGTCGACGTGCTGGCCACCGCGGTGTCGATGCGCCGCGGTGAGGCGCACGCGTCGCGGCTGGCATCGATGAAGGAGCAGCTGGCGACCTTCCGCCGCCTCACCTGACGGGGCACCCGCACGACGACAGGACGGGCCGCCCCCATGTAGGGGGCGGCCCGTCCCGGTGCGTCAGAGATCAGAAGACGCTGTTCTCGTCGTAGTACTCCTCGGCGTTGTCGCAACCGACACCGGCGCCCTCGATGAACTCCTCGGCCTCGAAGTCGCCGGCCTCGGCCTCACCGGTGGCCAGCTGCAGCGCGATCTCCAGCGCCCGCTCGGTGGCCGCCGACGGGGAGTTCAGGCCAGTGGCGACGTACTGCCCCTCGCACCCGCCGTCCAGGATGGCCTGGATGGCCTCCTTCTGGCCGTCCACCCCGGCGACCAGGGTCGTGGTGTTGGCCTGGTCCTGCAGCACGGTCAGGGCACCCAGAGCCATCGCGTCGTTCAGCCCGAGGATCAGGTTGACGTCGGGGTTGGCGGCCAGCACCGACTCGGTGGCGGGAACGGCCTCGTCCTGGGAGTAGTTGCCGGTGGCCTCGGCGACGACGTCGACGGTGAGACCCGCGGACTCCAGGCCCTCGATGAAGCCCTGCTGGCGGGCCGGCCCGACGATCTCGTCGTTGGGTCCGCCGTTGATGACGGCCAGGCTCACCGTCTGGCCCTGCTCGAAGCGCTCCGCGGCGATCTCGCCGGAGTCGCGGCCGATGGCCGCGTTGTCCGAGCCCACCGCGGTGACGCCGACCTCGGGGATGCCGGTGTCGATGAACAGCAGCGGCACCTGGTCGGCCAGGGCCTCGAGCTGGGAGCGCTCGGTCTCGGGGCTGATGGCGTTGACCACCAGCACGTCAGCGCCCTGGGAGAGCATGGTCTGGGCCTGGTCCAGCTGCGTGACGGGGTCACGGCTGGCGTTCTGGAAGAGCAGGGTGAAGCCCTGCTCCTCCGCGATGTCCTCGGCCGCGGCCTGCATGGCGGAGTAGTAGGGCGCGTCCAGCTGACGCTGCAGGAAGCCGATGGTGACGTCCTCGGGGGAGTCGGCGCTCCCCCCGCTGCTGGTGTCGCTGTCGCCCACGCTGCCACAGGCGGTGAGGGCGAGCACGCTCGCGGCAACCACGGCGGTGCCGATGCGTCGGTTCATGGGTAGTGCCTCTCTGACGGGTGATACCGGGTGGTGCGGGGGAGGGAACGGGTACAGCTCGGGACACCCGGCACCGGTGAGGTGCGGGTGAGGTAGGGGGTGAGGTGCGAGGTGCGAGCGCGACCGGGGCGCCCACACCGCTCGTCAGGGGAGGGCGGTCAGCGCCGGGACTGGTCTCTCCCTCGGGAGAACCGGAAGGTCGTCAAGACCACCGCGAGCAGGATCAGTCCGCCACGGAAGGCGTCCTGGAGGAACGTGGAGACGTTGAGCAGCACCAGCAGGTTGGTGATGACAGCGAAGATCAGTGTCCCCACGACGGCGCCGAAGACGCGGCCCTTCCCACCTGCCAGCGCTGCGCCGCCGATGACGACGGCGGCGATGGAGTCCAGCTCGTAGAGGTTCCCGGCGGTCGGGGTGCCGGCGCCGACCCGTGAGGCGAGCAGGAAACCGGCGAAGCCGACCATGACCCCGGCCATGGCGTAGACGGCGACCAGGGTCGCCTTCACGGGCACACCGGAGGCGTGGGCGGCGTCCTTGCTGCTGCCGACCGCGTAGATCCGGCGGCCGAAGACAGTGCCCCGAGCCAGGAAGGCGATGGCCACGGCCAGCCCCAGCCAGATCACCCCGATCACCGGGAACCCGGCGATCGTGGCGGTGGCGATGCTGCGGAAGTTCTCGGCCTCGGGCCGCACCGGGCTGCCCTCGGTGTAGGCGTAGACGAAGCCCCGGGCCAGCGCCAGCATGCCCAGGGTGACGATGAAGGGCTCCAGGCCGCGGAACGCGACGAGGTAGCCGTTCAGCGTCCCGATCAGGGCACCGACCAGGACGGCCACGACGATGGCGAGCACCACGCTGCTGCCGCTGAAGAGTCCGGCGGCCAGCACGCCACTGAGGCCGACGACGGAGCCGACGCTGATGTCGATGCCGCCGGTGAGCACGATGAGGAACTGGGCGAGTGTCACGATGCCGATGACCGAGGTCTGCAGCACCAGGTTGGTGAGGTTCCGCGACGTGAAGAAGGCGTCGCTGCTGAACCCGGCGATCACCAGGAGCACGAGCAGGATGTAGAGCGGGTACTGCTCTTTCGCCCACCGGCCGATGCCGGGTCGGCCCAGCGAGGGCCGCCGCGAGGGGGCGGCAGCGGTCACGTCGGTCATGCGGTGTCTCCTCCGAGGGCAGCACGGATCAGGTCGTCGGTGGTGCTGGTGGCGGGCAGGAACTCGTCGACGAGTCTGCCGTCGCGCATGATCAACACGCGGTTGCACAGCACCAGGGCCTCCTCGGCCTCACTGGTGACGACGAGGACGCCTCGCCCTTGAGCGGCGAGGGCGCGGACGATCTCGTAGATGTTGGCCCGGGCGCCGACGTCGATCCCCTTGGTGGGCTCGTCCAGGATCAGCACCTCGGGTGCGGCCTCCAGCCACTTGGCGAGGATGACCTTCTGCTGGTTCCCACCGGACAGGGTCCGGGTGAGCGTCCGGGGGCCGCCCTTGACCTGGAACTCGGCGATCAGCTGCTGCACGCGGCGCCGCTCGGCGCCGGCCCGGAGGACCCCGCGGGAGGCGAAGGCCGGCAGGGTGGACAGCGTCATGTTCTCGCCGTTGGTGAAGGCGGGCACGAATCCTTCGCGGCGGCGGTCCTCGGTGAGGTAGGCCAGCCCGGCGCGCAGTGCTGCCCGGGGGCTGCGCGCGTGGACGTCCCGGCCGTGCACCTGCACCCGGCCGCCCCGTCGCGGCTGATGTCCGGCGATGGAGCGGGCCACCGAGGAGCGCCCGCTCCCGACCAGCCCGTAGATGCCCACGACCTCGCCGGGCCCGACGCGGAACGTCACGTCCCGAGCGGAGCCGGCGGCGAGGTCGTCGACCTCGAGGAGGGGCTTCTCGTCGGGACGGACCGGGAGGGTCAACGGTTCCAAGGCGGCCACGGACTCACCGATCATCAGATCGATGACGGCGCCCGGCGTGGTGTCCGCGGTGCGCAGGACCTCGACGAGGCGCCCGCTGCGCATGACCGCGATCCGGTCGGCCATGGCGAAGACCTCGTCCATCCGATGGGACACGAACACGACGCACACCCCGGCGGCGCGCTCCCGGTCCACGAGGTCCAAGACGTCTCGGAAGTGCTCCTCCGTGGTGGAGGCCGTGGTCTCGTCCAGCAGCAGGACACGGTGCTCGTTCACCTGCGTGCGGCTCAGGGCCAGCATCTGGCGGGGGCCTGGACCGAGCTCGCGGGCCAGGGTGTCGGGGGCGACGTCGGTGAGACCCACGGCATCCAGCGCCTGGCGGGTGCGCGGGTCCCCGCCGCGGCGGAGCCGCCGCCACGGACGGTTGGACCCCGCGGAGCTGATGCGGCGCAGCCAGACGTTCTCCTCGACGGTGAAGTCCTCGATGACCAGTGGCTCCTGGTGCATCAGCAGGACCCCGGCGGTCTCGGCGTCGGCGGGGGTGACGATGGCAGCCGGGTGGCCGGCGATCTCCACGCGGCCGGTGGAGGGGCGCTCCTGCCCAGCGATCATCTTGGCCATCGTCGACTTGCCGGCACCGTTGGCCCCGCAGATGGCGAGGACCTCCCCGGGGAAGGCCTCGAGGTCGATGTCGGCCAGCGCGGTCACCCCGGGGTAGGACTTCCCCACCCCGCGGAGGGCGAACGCGGGGACGGCCCCTCGGGGGTGCTCATTCAGCGCCTGGGACACAGCCGCTCCCCTCCATGATGTAGTCGGACTACCGAACGATAGGTGTCGCGCGCCACAAACCGCAAGGGGGATCGCCTCAACAGCCCATGAACGTGTCTGCTACGTAGTCTCGCTACGTCACCCGTAGGGTTGCCTCATGCCTGAGCCCACCGCTGAGACGGCGTTCCTCTGGGACATGGACGGGACGCTCGTGGACACCGAGCCCTTCTGGGCGGCTGCCGAGCAGCAGTTGGCGCGCGAGCACGGCGTGGCCTGGGGTCCGGCCGAGTGTGCAGCCACGGTGGGGCAGAGCCCGGCCCGGACGGCGGCGGCGCTCACTGCGGCCGGGGTGGCCCTCGATCCGCGGGAGGCGCTGGCGGTGCTCGTGGAGGCAGTCGCCGACCGCGTCTCCCTGGGCGTGCCGTGGATGCCGGGCGCGCTGGAGCTGCTGCAGGAGTGCCACGTGGCCGGTCACCGGCTTGCGTTGGTCACCTCTTCCCCGGCGGTGATCGCCGTAGCGGTGGCGGCTGCGGCCGATCGGGCCACGGGACTGGATCTGTTCGATGCCGTGGTCACCGGTGACGACGTCGGACGCCCCAAGCCCCATCCTGAGCCGTACCTGCGGGCCGCCGGACTGGTGGACAGGGAGCCGCGGCAGTGTGTGGCCGTCGAGGACTCCGCGCCCGGGGTCGAATCGGCCGTGGCGGCAGGGTGCCGCGTGATTCGGGTGGGACGGCACGCAGTCGCCGGTCGGGACGCCGTCCGGACCTGGGTGTCGCTGGCCGGGCGGGGTTTGGCTGACCTCGTGCGGGAGGGGGCCCCTGCTCCCGGCGAGGAACGAGGCGAACCCGCGAGGTGAGCCCGGGCGTGCCGTCGGGCGCCCGGTCTCAGGCCCGTCGGAACTGGCGGGGTCGTCGGGGCCTGGCCCGTCGTCCGGTTCGTCGACGTCTGCCGTCGTCGGGCGTCGGCCCGGGTCCTGGGCTGCGAGGGAGACGGCCACCGCAGCAGCGTCCGGGCCGGTGTGCCTGGGCTCGGTTCGGAGGAGGGTGGGGGGGTGCCGGAGGAGAGCACGCCGCCGCGCCGAGATCCGTGACTCCCTCCCTCGACCGCGGTGTGCGCCGGTAACTCGGCAGCAACATGGTGGACCGTCCGCAACGTCCCCGATGCCGGCCGTGGTCGCGCCACCTCGGTCGTGGCCTCCGCGCACGCGGGGTTCGTTCTCGGCCCGGCCGTCGCCGTCGCCGTCGCCGTCGCCCACGTTGGGACTGCGGGCCGCCTTCGCCGTGGTCGACGGCGGGTCCGGAGGACCAGCCGAACTCGGGGCGTGGTTGCCAGATACCCCCAGGGGTATCTACAGTCCTTGTCGTGGACATCCCCCAGGGCGAGCTCGCCGACGTCGTGAAGCGCCTGAACCGGATCCAGGGCCAGCTCGGCGGCATCGTGAAGATGATCGAGGACGGCCGCGACTGTGCCGCTGTCGTCACTCAGCTGGCCGCGGCCTCCAAGGCGCTGAACAAGGCGAGCTTCGCCGTGGTCGGCACCGGCATGCGGTACTGCTCGGTCAACTCCACTCCCGAGGAGCGGGAGGTCGACCTGGTGCAGATGGAGAAGCTGCTGCTCTCCCTGGCCTGAACCACATTCCGCCTCGAGGAGACCCCGTGCAGATCGCCCAGCTCACCCCCGCCCAGGTCGCTGCCGACACCCACAGCACCGTGGTCGACGTCCGCGAGCCCGACGAGGTGGCCACCGGCGCCATCGCCGGCAGCGCGGCCATCCCCCTGGGTCAGCTCGTCGCCCGGGCCGGCGAGCTCGACCCCGGCGTCCCGGTCATCACCGTGTGCCAGAGCGGGCGACGCAGTCAGCAAGCCGCCGAGGTCCTCGCCGCGTCCGGCCGCGAGGTCGCGAACATGGCTGGCGGCATGAACGCCTGGCGCGAGGCCGGCCTCCCCGCCGCCTGAGCGTGACGCGGTCGGCCCCGCCGTGGGTCGTCTAGGTACCCCTACCCCGTACCGTATCTGAAGGAGTCAGCATGCAGATCGACATCATCGAGACCACCAGCCTGGGCGACCGCAGCTACCTGGTCAGCCAGGCCGGCACCGGCATCGTGATCGACCCCCAGCGCGACATAGACCGCGTCCAGGCACTGGTCGCCGAGCGCGGGGTGACCGTCACCCACGTGCTGGAGACCCACGTGCACAACGACTACGTGACCGGCGGGTTGGAGCTGGCCCGAGTCACCGGGGCGGCCTACCTGGTCCCGGCCGGGGACGTCGTCGCCTACGAGCGCGTCCCCGCCGCCGACGGCGACGTGCACACCGCCGGGGACCTGCGGATCACCGTGCTGCACACCCCCGGGCACACCCACCACCACGTCTCCTACGCCCTGGCCGGTGCGGACGGGCAGGTGCAGGCGGTGTTCACCGGCGGCTCGATGCTCTCCGGCTCGACCGGGCGCACCGACCAGCTCGGCGCCGAGCACACCGACGCGCTCACCCACGCCCAGTTCCACTCGGTGCACCGGCTGGTCGAGGAGCTCCCCGCGGGGACGGCGGTGTTCCCCAGCCACGGGTTCGGCAGCTTCTGTGCCGCCACCCCGACCAGCGGCACGTCCTCCACCATCGCCGAGCAGCGGGCGGTGAACCCGGCGCTCACCCAGGACGAGCAGACCTTCGTCGACGAGCTGATCGCCGGGCTGGGCGCCTACCCGGCCTACTACGCGCACATGGGTCCGATCAACGCCGCCGGCCCGGCGCCGGTGGACCTGTCACCCCCGCGCGCAGTGGACGCCGAGGAGCTGGCCGGCCGGCTGGCGGCCGGTGAGTGGGTCGTTGACCTGCGCACCCGGACGGCGTTCGCCCACGCCCACCTACCCGGCGCGCTCAACTTCGAGCTGAGCAGCAACTTCCTCACGTACCTGGGCTGGCTCTACGACTGGGACGCCCCGCTGACCCTCATCGGGGACAGCAGCGAGCAGATCGCCACAGCCCGCCGGGAGCTGGTCCGCATCGGGGTCGACCGGCTCGCCGGTGCCGCGATCGGCACGCCTGAGGAGTTGGCGGACGGCGCCGAGCTGGGCTCCTACCCGGTGAGCGACTTCACGGGCCTGGCCACGCAGCTGTCCGAGCACCCGGACACCGTCGTCCTGGACGCGCGCCGGGACGACGAGCGCGCCACCGGCGGTGTGCGCGGGTCGATGCACATCCCGATCCACGAGTTGTGCGACCGGATGAGCGAGGTGCCCGACGGGGAGGTCTGGGTCTACTGCGGCTCGGGCTACCGCGCCTCGATCGCCGCCTGTCTGCTGGCCCGGGCCGGACGTCGTCCGGTGCTGGTCGACGGCGGCTACGGCGACCAGGAGACCGGGTCGGCCGCCGTCGGGCTGCACGCCGAGCCGGTGGGGGTCTGACGTGTGCCGCGCGACCCCCTGCCGCACCTGTGGGAAGACCACCTGGGCCGGCTGCGGCCAGCACGTCGACCAGGTCATGCGCAGCGTGCCGACTGCTCAGCGCTGTCCCGGGCACCCGGCCGAGCCCCTTGAGCGCGGCCGCCTGCGCCGGCTGTTCAGCCGCTCCTGACCCACCCCTCGCGCCGACGACGTCGCACCCCCCACCACCAGAGGACGACGCCCATGAGCACCCCCACCCTGATCGCCCCCACCGAGGTCGCCACCACCACGGCCACCCTGGTCGACGTCCGCACCCCCGCGGAGTTCGAGACCGCGCACATCCCCGGCGCGGTCAACGTGCCCCTGGCCCTGGTGCAGGCCCACGCCGACACCCTCGCTGACGCCCTGGAAGGCCCGGTCGTGCTGGTCTGCCAGGCCGGCTCCAGGGCCCGGACCGCCCACGACGTCCTGGCCTCGGCCGGAGCCGAGCAGCTCGCCGTGCTGGACGGCGGCATGGACGCCCACACCGCGGACGGCCACACCGTGCGCCGCGGCAAGCAGCGCTGGGCGCTCGAGCGCCAGGTGCGCCTGGTCGCCGGCACCATCGTGGCCGGGAGCGTGTTGGCCTCGATCCGGTTCCCCCGGGCCCGCTTCCTCGCTGGCGGCATCGGGGCCGGTCTGGCCGGTGCCGCGGTCACCGACACCTGCGCCATGGGAGCCGCCCTGTCCGCGCTGCCCTACAACCGAGGCGAGACCCCGGTGCACCTCGACGACGTGCTGCAGGTGCTACGCAGCTCCACCACCCGGTGATCGCCGCGGCGATCGGCCTCGGCCTGGTCATCGGCGTCCTCGTCGGACTCCTCGGCGGGGGTGGGTCGATCCTGGCCGTGCCCGCCCTGGTCTACGTCGTCGGACAGCCGCTGCCGCAGGCCGTGGCCACGTCGCTGCTCGTCGTCGGCATCACCGCCGTCGTCGCTGTGCTCCCCAGACTGCGCGCCGGCCAGATCGCCTGGCGCATCGCCGTCGTCTTCGGGGCGGCGGGGGCGGCGACGGCCTTCGCCGGCGCAGCGGTCAACCGGCTGCTGCCCGGCGACGTCGTCCTGGCCCTCTTCGCCGCACTGATGATCGCCGCCGGCGTGCGGATGCTCCAGGACAAGCCCACCACCGGCGCGGCCTGCGCGACCGACCACGGCACCGTGAACTGGCGCCGCTGCCTTCCTCGCACCCTCGCCGGTGGCCTGGTGGTCGGGTTCCTCACCGGCCTGCTCGGCGTCGGCGGCGGCTTCCTCATCATCCCGGTGCTGGTGATCGTGCTCGGGCTGTCGATGACCACCGCGATCGGCACCTCACTGGTCATCGTGGCCGTCAACAGCGCCGCCGGGTTCGCCGCTCACGCCGGCGAAGCACCCATCGACTTGCCCGTCACCCTGGGTTTCACCGCCGCCGCCGTGACCGCAGCACTCCTGGCCGGACGCCTGGGCGCCGACCTGGACACCGGCCGGCTCAAGCGTTGGTTCGCCTGGCTGGTCTTCGCCGTAGCCGTCTTGGTGCTCGGTCACGTCGTCGTGAGCCTCGTCGGCTGACCACGGAGGGCTCGTGCCCGCCGCCCATGGGCTGGCGGGTTTCGGCAGCGTGCCGAGCTCGCCGACTTCGGCGTCGTGGGCGACCTGAACACCGTCGTCCCGGCTGCCACCGAGCAGATCACCGCCCGCAAGGGCTGAGCGGCCCGCCGCTCCACGGACCGTCGAGCGCCGACCTCCCCCGGGGTCGGCGCTCGACGCACGTCCGGGGAAGGGGGCCAGACGAGGGAGACCACAGGCGGTGCGCACTTCCATCAGCCGGACGGTCCAGGGGTGCGCCCCGCGCCGGACGCCTACGCTGGCCAGGCCATGACGTACCTGGACCACGCCGCGACGACGCCGATGCTGCCGTCCGCGCTGGCGGCGATGACCGAGCAGCTGGCCCGGGTGGGCAACGCCTCCTCGCTGCACGCCAGCGGCCGGGAGGCCCGGCGGGTGGCCGAGC
>JAOPVM010000337.1 GCA_025966215.1 Klenkia sp. | reverse complement strand
GAGCGGGCGACCCAGCGGCCGTCCTCCAGACCCACGACGGTGTCGGCTCCGGTGAACCGGACGACGCCGGCCTCCGACAGCGCGAGCAGCTCCTCCAGCCGGGGGGACGGCGGACCGCTGGCGAGGTGGCTGAACAGGTTCATCCACCAACCGCTGACGTCCTCCCGCTCGGAGCGGGCGGTGAGCCGGCCGGCGCGCACCAGCCCGGCGATGGTCCCGTGGCAGAACAGCAGCGCGGTGACGACCGCCTGGTCGGCGCTGTGTGCGGGGTCGGCGGCGCGGGCGAGGTCGGCGCGCACGTAGCCGCGCACCCACTCCTGCAGCTGCTCGTCGGAGTCGAACCGGGCGCCGGCCAGCGGCCGGTCCAGCCGAGCGAGGTCGAACCGGTCGGCCGGGTCGGGGACGGCGGCGGCGATCAGCTCGGTCGGGTCGTCGGTGGCTGCACAGGCCTCGGCGAACTCCGCCCACGGCATCGCGACCCGCTCGGGGTGGGCCCGGAAGAGCTCGGTGTGGTGCGCCCAGCCCAGCTCCCGGGCGATCACCGGTCCGAGGTCGGCGCGCAGGTCCAGCGGCCGGTCGCCGAAGCGCGCGGTGAGCGCGTCGGGGGTGAAGAACCGCAGCGGCACCGGCGGGCCGGCCCACGGGTAGCCCAGCTTGGCCCTGTAGGGGGTGCCCCGGCGGGAGCCCACGTGCAGCACCGGCTCGGCGCCGGAGGGGCGGTAGACCAGCCGGCCGTCGGCGTCCCGCTCGTGCACGCCGCCCCGGCCCCCGGTGAGCAGGGTGACCAGGTCGACGAAGGCCAGCCCGGCACCCCGCACGAGCACGTCCTCCCCGGGGCGCAGCACCGAGAGGTCCAGGTCCGCGGTGTACGCGGTCGGCACGTGGGTCAGCCCGGCCGCCGCCGCGGCCGCGGCGAGGGCGGTCTCCTCGTCGGTGGGCGTGCGGTCCAGGTGCCCCTGGGCGAGCACGACGGTGTCCGCGCGCAGCGTCCCGCCCTCCTCGAGCCGCAGTTCCACGCCGTGCGGGTGCTCGACGAGGTCGACGACCCGGGTGGCGTGCCGGTGCAGGGTCAGCCCCGGGACGGCGGCCAGGGAGTCCAGCACCCAGGACAGGTAGGCGCTGACCAGCGTGCGCGGCGGGAAGGTGGCCGAGGTGAGCTGCCGGGCCAGCTCGCCGACCGGGCCGGGCAGCCGGACACCGACCTGCTCGGCCCACTCCCACACGGTGGCCGACGTCACCACCCGGTCGGGCACCGTCACCGAGTCGTCGGGCAGCACGGTCACGTCGCGCACCAGTGAGTTGGCCCACAGCAGATCGGACTGGTCGGTCCGCCAGACCCGGCCGGCGCCGGGCGGGAACGGGTCGACGAGGTGCACGTCGAGGCGGCGGCCGTCGGCGTGGGCGAGGAGCCGCTCGAGCACGCCGAGGGCGGTGGGGCCGGCCCCGACGAGGGCGACGGTGAGGGAGGACGTGCTGGTCACAGGGGTGCTCCGGGGCTGGAGACGGACGGTGGGCGCAGGCTCACCGACCCCGACAGAGCGCGCTGCCGGTGCGCCGGAGGTCGACGTGCCGACGACGGACGAGGGGTTGGTCGGGCACGGGGACCTCCTCTCCGGGACGGGCGGACGACCTCATTCTCCACCAAGTCGATCGGATTTGACGACTGAGCTGTGGAGGTCCTAGCTTCTCCCCAGGTCCTGAGTACCAGCTGCAAGCCCCGGCTCGCTGGTCGGCAACCCTCCGCTGCGGTGGGGTGCCCCGGGTGACGACCTGGCGACGGCGATCGACTGTCGCAAGCGCAGCCCCGCCTCGTCGGCGGGGGACGAGGAGACGACATGGCCCACCACTCGACCGCACTGCGGTCCGCGGTGCGTCCTGTGCTCCTCCTGGTCGGGCGGCCGGTCATCGACCTGGTCCGCACCGACAGCGCGCTCTGTCGCTGACCCGACCGCGCCCCCCTCCCCCGGTGTGACCCGGGGACCTCCGACGTCCCCTGTCCTGGAGCTCCCGCATGTCCCGACCCCTCCTGCTCGACGCCGGACGCGAGCTGCGCACCGTCGTGGTGCACCCCGACGACCCGCGAGCCACACCCCTGTTCGCCGGGCTCGGCGGTGAGCACGACCGTCGCTACGGCGACCTGTTCGGCGGCTCCGGGCACGAGCTGGGCCGGTACCCGGCCGAGGTGTTCACCGCCCCGCACGGGGCCTTCCTGGTCCTGGTGGAGGACGGCGTCACCGTCGCCGGCGGCGGGTTCATGCCGCACGCGGACCCCGGGACCGCCGAGGTCGAGCGGGTGTGGACGGCGACCGGGCACCGGCGCCGCGGCCTGGCCCGGCGGGTGCTGACCGAGCTCGAGGCGGTCGCCCACGACCGCGGCGTCACCCGGCTGTACCTCACCACCGGCCCTCGCCAGCCCGAGGCGAAGGCGCTGTACCTGGCCGCCGGCTGGACCCCGCTCTCCGACCCCGCCGTCCCCCGCCCCACCGACCTGGAGACGCTGCGCGCCCTCCCGGTCGCCGACCGCGTCTACGCCTTCGAGAAGCACCTGGGAGACCCGCGATGACCGCCCTGCAGACCCGCCCGTCGGAGTCCGCCGTGCCACCGGCGGGCACGCCCTACGACTCGTTCACCGTGGTCAAGGCGAAGAACCCCGGCCGCTGGGCGGCCACCGCCGTCGTCGCGGTGCTGCTGGCGATGGTGCTGAACTCGCTGATCACCAACCCGCGGTGGGAGTGGGACGTCGTCGTCGCCTACCTCGGCGAGGTCTCGATCATCCGGGGCGTCTGGACGACCATCCAGCTCACCCTGATCACCGCGGTGCTCGGCTTCGCCCTGGGCACGGTGCTCGCGCTGATGCGGTTGTCCCGCTCACCGCTGCTGCGTTCGGTGAGCTGGGGCTACACCTGGGTCTTCCGCTCGGTGCCGCTGATCCTGCAGCTGCTGCTCTGGTACAACCTCGCCTACCTGTACCAGACCATCGACCTGGGCATCCCGTTCGGACCGTCCTTCGCGAGCGTCGAGACGCTGTCGCTGATCGACAAGTTCGGCGCCGCGATCCTCGGCCTGGGCCTGCACCAGGCCGCCTACTCCGCCGAGATCGTCCGGGCCGGGATCCTCTCGGTCGACCAGGGCCAGCACGAGGCGGCCGCCTCGCTCGGCATCCCGCGCCGCCGGCAGTCCACGAAGATCGTGCTGCCGCAGGCGATGCGGACCATCGTGCCCACCGCGGTCAACGAGATCATCGGCCTGTTCAAGGGCACCTCGATCGTCTACGTGCTGGCCCTGGGCGAGCTGTTCTACACCGTGAGCGTCATCTACGGCCGCACCCAGCGGGTGCTGCCCATGCTGGTGGTCGCCGCCATCTGGTACGTCGTGCTGACCACCGTCGTCACGGTGATCCAGTACTACGTGGAGCGCTACTACGCCAAGGGCGCCGTCCGCACGCTGCCGCCGACCCCCCTGCAACGGCTGCGCGGCAACCTGACCGCGGGCATCTCGCGGGTGCGGTCCACCTCGGGCCAGGACCCGGTGACCCGATGACCGCCCTGGAGACGCCTCCCGGTCGCGTCGAGGTGCACGGGGTGCACAAGTCCTTCGGGACCAACGAGGTGCTGCACGGCGTGGACCTGGTGGTCGAGCCCGGCAGCGTGACCGTGGTCCTCGGGCCCTCGGGGTCGGGCAAGTCCACCCTGCTGCGCAGCATCAACCACCTGGAGACCGTCGACCGCGGCTTCGTGGCGCTGGACGGCGAGCTGGTCGGCTACCGCCGCAAGGGCGACAAGCTGCACGAGCTGAAGGAGAAGGACCTGCTCCGTCAGCGCACCCGGTTCGGCTTCGTCTTCCAGTCCTTCAACCTCTTCCCGCACCTGACGGCGCTGGAGAACGGGGTGGAGGCACCGGTGTCCGCCCAGGGCCGGCCGCGCGGCGAGGTGCAC
>JAOPVM010000284.1 GCA_025966215.1 Klenkia sp. | reverse complement strand
ACGTGCGTGCCGTGCCCATTGTCGTCCACGTGCGCCGGGTCCTTGCAGCCCGCGTACTCGCACGGGCCGTCGATCGCCGGGATGTCACGGGTGAAGTTCCGGGACCTCTCGCGGTCGACGTTGGGCGTGAGGTCCGGATGCCGGGCGTCGATGCCGGTGTCGATGATCCCGACGTCGACGCCCTGCCCGGTCGCGATGCGGTGGGCGGCGCCCGGCGTCGCCCCGATCATCCGCATGTCCCACTGCCGGTTGGCCAGCGGCTCCGGCCCGGAGGACGTCGTCGGCTCGGCGGTGTCGGCTGCGGATCCGCCCGATCGTGCTCTTTCCGCCGCCGTCGGACGCTCGGCGAAGCGGTGCGGCTGGTCCGGTCCGGCGGTGCCGACGGCGTGGTTCGGGGTGGCGTCCTGCACTCCACCTCGGGCCCGCACCTTCTCGGGGAACCGGCCGTCGACGGTCGTGACCAGTGCCACGCCGACCTGGGCGGTCATGTCGGCGACGGCTCCACCGGCTGCCTCTATCGCGGCGGTGGCCGCGGCAGGCGTACCGCTGAAGGAGACGACGCACTCGGCGCTACCGGAGGATGCCGGACGGGCCGGATCGTCCGCGGGTGCTCCGCTCGCGGAGGTCGCGGACGCGATCAGCGCTGTCATGGCGACAGCGAGGACTCCCGATGTCCGGACCGAACTGCGATGCGCGGAACGGTGAGTCCACATGACGCCCGCCCTTCAGGCCATGGCAAGAGACGGAAGCCTGGCCAGAGCCCCCATTGCTGCGCGAAGTAAAGGCCGCCCGCCGCCTCGTGTCGAGAGGGCTGCGCGCGAGCTCTGGCGCCCATGCTTGGAAGCGGCGAACGGGTCCGCGTGTGTCGAGCACCCGCCGACGATCGGGGCCCACCGCAGTTCGGCCCGCAGGGGTACGGCGCCGCGGCGCCCACATGGGTCAGCCGCCGGCCGGCTTGGCGGCCTTCCTGGCCGGCAGCACCCGCACCAGCCGCCGGTTGGCGAACTCGAACATGCCCAGCTCGGAGAGCTCACGGCCGTAGCCGGAGCGCTTCACGCCGCCGAACGGCAGCTCGGGGGAAGAGCCGGACGGCTGATTGATCCAGACCATTCCCGACTCCAGCCGATCGGCCACCGCCTTCGCGCGGTCGACGTCACCGCTGTAGACCACGGCGGACAGGCCGTAGTCGCTGTCGTTGGCCAGGCGCACGGCCTCGTCCTCGCTGGAGACGCGGTAGACGACCGCCGCCGGACCGAACAACTCCTCCCGGTAGGCGCGCATCTCCGGGGTGACGTCGGCGAGCAGCGTCGGCTCGACGAAGGCCCCGGGGTGATCGGGGCGACCGCCGCCGGCGAGGACCGTCGCACCCTTGTCGATGGCGTCCTGGATCTGCGAGAGCAGGTCCTGCGCGGCCCGCTCCGAGGACACCGGACCCAGCGTCGTCGACGGGTCGGCCGGGTCCCCGGGGGAGAACCCGGAGAACGCCTCCTGGAGCCCGGCGACGAACTCGTCGTAGATGTCGTCCTTGACGATGATCCGCTTGGCGGCGATACAGGCCTGGCCGGTGTTGGCCATGCGGCCCATGGTGGCGGCCTTGACCGTGCGGCCCAGGTCGGGGGTGTCCAGCACGACGAACGGGTCGCTGCCACCGAGCTCGAGCACCGACTTCTTCAGGTGCTTGCCCGCCAGCGAGGCCACCGACGACCCGGCCTTCTCGCTGCCGGTCAGCGTCACGCCCTGCACCGCGGGGTGGGCGATGACGCTCTCCACGTCGGAGATGGCCAGGAAGACGTTGGTGTAGACACCCTCGGGGGCGCCGGCGTCGCGGAAGAGCTCCTCCAGGGCGAGGGCGCACTGCGGGTTGTTCTCGGCGTGCTTGAGCAGGATCGTGTTGCCCAGCGTCAGGTTCGGGCCCGCGACCCGGACCACCTGGTACAGCGGGTAGTTCCAGGGCTCGATGGCCAGCAGCACGCCGGTGGGCTCGGTGACGACGACCGCCTCGCCCTTCATCACCTCGATGGTGCGCTCGGCGAGGAACTGCTCGGCGTGGTCGGCGTAGTAGCGCAGGATGCTGGCCGCCAGCTGGACCTCCCCGGCCGCCTCCTGGATCCGCTTGCCCATCTCCCGGGTGATCAGTGCGGCCAGGGCGTCGGTGCGCTCCAGCATCAGGTCCGCGGCCTTGCCGACCACGGCGGCCCGCTCGGCGACGCTGCGCCGGCGCCACTCGAGGAAGGCGGCGTGCGCGGCCTCGACGACGGCGGGCACCTCGGCGCCGGCCAGGGCGGGGAACTCCCGCTCGGTCTCCCCGGTGAAGGGGTTGACCGTGGCGTAGGTGCGGTCGGTGGTGGGGGTGTCCTGGACCGTGCTGGTCACGGAGGTGCCTCTCGTCGAACGGGTGCGTCCCTCCACTCCTACCCGTGGGGTCCGACACCACGCACTGTCGGCGGGCGCACCTACAGTCGCTGTCGAGTCCGGCCAGCCCAGGAGGTCACCGTGTGCGGGCGTTACGCAGCCAGTCGTCGTCCCGAGGACCTGACGGTGGAGTTCGAGGCGGTGCCCGCCCCGGGGCAGCCGCCGTTGGCCGCCGACCACAACGTGGCCCCGACCAAGGACGTGTACGTCGTCCGGCAGGCGAGGGAACGGGACGCCGCGGGTGCGGCCACCGGGGGGTCGCACCGGGAGCTGCGGGTCGTCCGCTGGGGGCTGGTGCCCTCCTGGGCGAAGGACGTCTCGGTCGGCAACCGGATGCTCAACGCCCGGGTCGAGTCGCTGACCAGCAAGCCCGCCTTCAGCAGGGCCGCGAAGGCACGTCGCTGCCTGGTGCCCGCCGACGGCTGGTACGAGTGGTCACCCACGCCGCACGCCCCGGGCAAGCAACCCTGGTTCGTCACGCCCGGGGACGGGTCGGGCCTGGCCTTCGCCGGGCTCTGGGAGGTCTGGGGGCGCGGGGAGGACCGGCTCTACTCCTGCACCGTGGTCACCGCACCGGCCGTCGGGGCACTGGCCGAGATCCACGAGCGGATGCCGCTGGTGCTCCCTCCCGACCGCTGGGCCGACTGGCTCGACCTCGCCAGGGAGGACGTCGCGACCCTCACCGCGCCCACCCCGCCGGAGTTCGTGGAGACCCTGGAGATCCGTCCCGTCGGCGCCGCGGTGGGCAACGTGGCGAACAACGGCCCGCAGCTCACCGCCCGCGTCGAGTCCGTCAGCGAGCCGGCCGACCAGCCGGCCCTCTTCTGACCCCCTGAGGTGACCCGCTGAGCACGACACCCGACCCCGTCATCGACGCACCAGCCGTCCCGAGTCGGGCGCTGCCGGGCTGGGTGGCCGCCGTCGTGACCTTCCTGGCCTCCGGGGCGGTGCTGGTGCTCGAGATCGCCGGGCTGCGGCTGATCGCGCCCTACGTGGGCATCACGCTGCAGACCAACACCGCGGTCATCGGGTTCGCGCTGGCCGCGATCGCCGTCGGCGCCTGGGCCGGGGGAGCCGTGGCCGACAAGCGGGACCCGCGCGGACTGCTGGCCCCGCTGCTGGTCGCCGGCGGAGCGCTGCTGATCGCGGTGGTTCCGCTGGTCCGGTTCGCCGGTGCCCTGCTGACCGGGGCGGCCGCGGGCAACGTGCTGCTGCTGGCCGCGGTCGCCGTCGTGGTGCCCGCGGCCCTGCTCTCGGCGGTGCCGCCGATGATCGTCACCCTGCAGCTGGGCAGCCTGCGCGAGACCGGCTCGGTGGTCGGCAAGCTCTCGGGCATCGGCACCCTGGGGGGCATCGCGGCCACCTTCGGCACCGGGTTCGTGCTGGTCGCCGTGCTGCCCACCACGGTCATCCTCGTGGGCACCGGGCTGGTGGTGGTGGCCACCGGCATCGGGCTGTGGCTCTTCCTGCGCCGCCGGTCCACCGCTGCCGCCCGGCTCCCCGGTGCGCTGCTGGTGCTCACCCTGGCCGGCACCGGGATGGCGGTCGTCGCCCCGGACCCGTGCGAGGAGGAGACGACCTACCACTGCGCCCGGGTGGTCGCCGACCCCGAGCGGGAGGGCGGGCGCACCCTGGTGCTGGACACCCTGCGGCACTCCTACGTCGACCTCGACGACCCGACGTACCTGGAGTTCGAGTACGTGCAGGCGATCGCCTCGGTCACCGACGCGATCGCCCCGGCCGGCGACCCGCTGTCCGCGCTGCACCTCGGTGGCGGTGGCGTGACCCTGCCCCGCTACCTCGCCGAGGTGCGCCCCGGTACGCAGAGCCGGGTGCTGGAGGTCGACGCCGGGGTGCTGGCCGTGGACCGCGACCTGCTGGACCTGCAGACGTCGGCGGACCTGCGGGTCGACGTCGGGGACGCCCGGATCGGGCTCACCCAGGAGCCCGCCGGCGGCCGGGACCTGGTGGTCGGGGACGCGTTCGGCGGCCTGTCCGTGCCGTGGCAGCTGGCCACGGTCGAGGCCCTGGGCCTGGTCGACCGGGCCCTGACGTCGGACGGGGTCTACGCCGCCAACCTGATCGACAACCCGCCGCTGGACTTCGTGCGGGCCGAGCTGGCCACGATGGGCGCGGTGTTCGACCACGTCGTGCTGCTGGCCCGCGAGCCCGTGGTGGAGGGCACCGACGGGGGCAACGTGGTCGCCGTGGCCTCCCGGGAGCCCCTGCCGGCCGCAGCGATCACGGCGGTGCTGGCCGAGCGGGGACTGGACTGGCAGGTCGTCGAGGGCGACGAGCTGGCCGCGTTCGTCGCCGACGCCCCGGTGCTCACCGACGACCTGGCCCCGGTCGACCAGCTCCTCACGCTCTACGGCTGAACCGTCCTCAGCGGCCGATGGGCGCGGTCCGGGCCCGGGTGAGCGCGACGAGGTCGGCCGGTGCGAGTTCGATCTGCAGCCCCCGCCGACCGCCGCTCACGCACACCGTGGCCAGCTGGAGAGCCGAGGCGTCCACCACGGTCGGGAGGGCCTTCCGCTGACCGAGCGGGCTGATGCCACCGCGCACGTAGCCGCTGCTGCGCTCGGCGTCGGCGGGATCGGCCATCACCGCCTTGCGCCCGCCGACCGCCGCGGCCAGCGCCTTGAGGTCCAACTGGCCGACCACCGGGACGACGGCCACGGTCAGGGCCCCGTCGACCCGCGCCACCAGGGTCTTGAAGACCGCGGCCGGGTCCTGCCCCAGCGCCGCCACGGCGGCCTCGCCCCAGCCCTGCCCGTCGCCGTGGTCGTCCGGGTCGTAGGTGCGCAGCTCGAAGGGGACCCGTGCCTTCTCCAGCACCCGCACCGCGGGGGTCGCCGCCGCCATGCCGACACCCTAGGCAGGGAATGAGCAGCCGGGGCGGGCCGCTTGTAGGGAGTGTGAGCAGCTCCTCCGCACCGACCCGGGCCACGCGGTCCACGGCGTCCTCCGACGTCGTGGTCCTCCGACGTCCGCCCGGCCGTCCGGTGACCGCACGACTAGCATCGACCGACGTGGTGTCCCGTCTGCGGGCCCCGCAGAGAGGACGGTCGGTGCCCGACGAGACCACGGACGAGACCACAGCGACGACGATCGCCGCGAGTGCGCCGGTGGTGACCGAGACGCCCGAGGCGCGGGCGGACGGCAGCCGCTCCGAGCAGGCCGAGACGCGCGCCCAGCGCGACGCCCGCTTCGAGCGCGACGCCCTGCCCTTCCTGGACCTGCTCTACCCGGCGGCGCTGCGGATGACCCGCAACCCCGCCGACGCCGAGGACCTCGTCCAGGAGACCTTCGTCAAGGCCTACTCCGCGTTCCACCAGTTCGCCGAGGGCACGAACCTCAAGGCCTGGCTGTACCGGATCCTGACGAACACCTACATCAACAACTACCGCAAGAAGCAGCGGCAGCCGCAGCAGTACCCCACCGACCAGGTGCAGGACTGGCAGCTGTTCGCCGCCGAGCAGCACAGCTCGACCGGGCTGCGCTCGGCCGAGATCGAGGCGCTGGACAACCTGCCGGACTCCGACATCAAGGACGCCCTGCAGCAGCTGCCGGAGGACTTCCGACTCGCCGTGTACCTGGCCGACGTCGAGGGGTTCGCCTACAAGGAGATCGCCGAGATCATGGGGACGCCGATCGGCACCGTGATGTCGCGGCTGCACCGTGGGCGGCGGGGTCTGCAGAAGCTGCTCGCCGACTACGCCCGGGACCGCGGGTTCGCCCGCGCCGGGGCACCCGAGAAGGGGACTGCGTCATGACAGCGGAGAGCCCGGTACCGGCCGAGGGCGAGCACGCGATCACCAGCTGCGACGACGTGCTTGCCCACGTCTTCGAGTTCCTGGACCAGGAGACCGGTGACGCCCGACGGGCGGTCATCGCCGAGCACCTCGAGGACTGCTCGCCGTGCCTGCGCGAGTTCGGCATCGAGCAGGAGTTCAAGGCCCTGGTCCGT
>JAOPVM010000253.1 GCA_025966215.1 Klenkia sp. | reverse complement strand
GTGGAGCAGCCCTGGCGGGTGGCCGGCAAGCGGATCGCCGCCGCACCGCCGCGGCTGGACGAGTGCTGGCGGGCGGTGAACGCCGCCTGTGCCGACCTGCTGGCCGGGCCGGTGGTGTTCGGCGGCCGCAGCGCCGGCGCCCGGGTGGCGTGCCGGACGGCGGGCGAGCTGGGCGCAGCCGGCGTGCTGTGTCTGGCCTTCCCGCTGCACCCACCGGGGAAGCCGGAGAAGAGCCGGATCGCCGAGCTGACCGGCGTCGTCGTCCCCACCCTGGTGGTGCAGGGCGCCACCGACGCGTTCGGCGGCCCGGACGACGTCCGCACCGCCCTGGCCGGTCACCCCGCGCAGGTGGTGGCGGTCCGCGGCGACCACGCGATGAAGCCCGACCAGCCCGCGATCGCCACCGCCGTCACCACCTGGCTGCGCACCCTCCGGTGACGAGGAGCGCCCTCCCCGTCAGCAGGGCTGACGAGAAGGGCGCTCCTCCTCCGGGCGGGGGTGGGATCAGCGGCGGCGACGGACGATCAGCGCCACCAGGACGCCGAGCACCGCGACGGCGGCGGCGGGGGCCGCGAACCGGGTGAACGCGGCGCCGCCGGCGACCTCCAGGAGGTCGATCGGCTCGGGCTCGGACTGCACCGGGCGGGGGGTGCTGGGTGCCTTGGCCGCGGCGACCTCGTCCGACGCGGTGGCGGCGGCGTCGAAGGACGCCTCCCCGACCTTGCGGGTGGCCTCGGCGACCGGGTTGTCGCCGTCCACGGACGCCACGGACGCCGCGACCTCCTCGGCGGCACCTGTGACGCGCCCGGCCGCCTCGGCGGCGGCCTTGGTCACCGTGGGCTCCTGCGCCTGGGCGGCAGCAGCCTGGTCGAGGGCGTGCTGCTCGTCGCTGGTGCCCAGCTGGGCGGCGAGCCGGTCGGCGAACTGGCCGAGCAGCTTGTTGCCCACGTCGGTCATCACGCCGCGGCCGAACTGGGCCGGCCGGCCGGTGATGTTGAGGTCGGTGAGCACGTTGACCCGGGTCGAGGAGCCCTCGTCGGCGAGCACCGCGGTGACGACGGCGGCGGCGGTGCCGTTGCCGCGCTGGTCCTTGCCCCGGGCGTCGATGACGGCCTTGTGCGCGACGTCGTCCTTCTCGATGAAGGACGCCTTGCCGGCGTAGGTCAGGTTGATCGGGCCGAGCTTGACCTTGACCCGGCCGGTGAAGTCGTCACCGGTGACGGAGTCCAGGGCTGCGCCGGGCATGCACGGGGCGATCCGCTCGATGTCCAGCAGCACCCGCCAGGCGTCGTCGATCGGGACGGGGACGATGAACGAGTTCTCCAACTGCACGGCTGGACCTCCAGGTGTGATGGCGGACAGGCGACCGGCCCGCCCCCGGGGGGACGGGCCGGCCGACTGGGTGGGGCCTTGAAACCGACGCTACAGCCCTGCGGCCGCGGTCACAGCTCGTCGGGTCAGCACTCGGGCGAGGTGCTGGCGGTAGTCGGCCTGGGCGTTGAGGTCGCTGCTGGGTTCGGTGCCCTCGGCGGCCTGTGCGGCCGCCCCGGTGACCGTCTCCATGCTCACGTCGGCGCCGACGAGGGCCGCCTCGACCGCGCGGGCGCGGATCGGGGTGGAGCCCATGTTGGTCAGCCCGATGCGGGCCTCGGTGATCCTCGAGCCCTCGCGGCGGACGGCCGCGGCGACGGCCACGATCGACCACGCCTGGGCCACCCGGTTGAACTTCTCGTACCGGACGCCCCAGTCGCTGCCGAGCTTGGGCACCCGGATCTCGACGAGCAGTTCGCCGTCCTCGATCGCGGTGGTGAGGTAGTCGACGAAGAAGTCCGCCGCCCCCACCGTGCGCCGCGCCCCGCCGGCGCCGGCGATGACGAACTCGGCGTCCAGCGCCAGCGCCACGGCCGGCAGGTCACCGGCCGGGTCGGCGTGTGCCAGGGCGCCACCGAACGTGCCGCGGTGCCGGACGGCGGGGTCGGCGACGGTCTCGGTGGCCTCGGCGATGAGCTTCCCGTACTGCGCGATCAACGGATCGGTGCAGATGTCGTGGTGGGTCGTCATCGCCCCGATGACCAGGCTGTCGCCGTCCTCCCGGACGCCGCGCAGCTCGCTGACCTTCGTGAGGTCGACGATGGTCTCGGGGGCGGCCAGCCGCAGCCGCATGACCGGGATGAGCGACTGCCCACCGGCCAGGATCTTCACGTCCTCCCCGCCCGCGGCGATGGCCTGGAGGGCCTCCTCGACGGTGCTGGGGCGGACGTACGCGAACGCAGCGGGGATCACTTCGCCTCCTCGTAACCGGACTCGGTGGTGCGTGCGCCGCCGTAGGCGTTGCTGCCCTCGGCCACGCGGTCTCCGCCGTCACCGCCCTGGTGGATGGCGCGCCAGACCCGCTCGGGGGTCAGCGGCATGCGGATGTCGGAGACGCCCAGGTGCCGGACGGCGTCCAGGGCGGCGTTGACGACCGCCGGGGTGCTGGCGATGCAGCCGGCCTCCCCGACCCCCTTGGCACCCAGCGGGTTGTCCGGGGCGGCGTGCGTGGTGTTGCCGGTGTCGAAGTGCGGCAGGTCCATCGCCGAGGGCAGCAGGTAGTCCACGAAGGTGCCGGTGGTCAGGTTGCCGTCGGCGTCGTAGATGGCCTCCTCGTACAGGGCCTGGCTGATGCCCTGGGCGAGCCCGCCGTGCATCTGCCCCTCCACGATGATCGGGTTGACGATGTTCCCGATGTCGTCGACGCAGGCGTACTTGCGGATCTTCACGAACCCGGTGTCGGTGTCGACCTCCATCGCGCACAGGTGGGTGCCGTGCGGGAAGGAGAAGTTGGTCGGGTCGAAGGCCGCCTCGGCGTCGATCGAGGGCTCGATGCCCTCCGGGTAGTCGTGCGCGGCGAAGATCGCCAGGGCGATCTCCTGGATGCCGAGCCCGGCGCCGGGGGTGCCCTTGACGGAGAACTTCCCGCCGCTGAACTCCAGGTCGTCCTCGCTGGCCTCGAGCAGGTGCGCGGCGATCGTGCGGGCCTTCGCGACGACCTTCTCCGAGGCCTTCACCACCGCGGTGCCACCGACCACCAGCGAGCGCGAGCCGTAGGTGTCCAGACCACGCGAGCTGATCGCGGTGTCGCCGTGCAGCACCTCCACGTCGTCGAAGGGCACGCCCAGCTGGTCGGCGACGATCTGGCTCCAGGCCGTCTCGTGGCCCTGGCCGTGCGGGGTCGACCCGGTGACGACCTCGACCTTGCCGGTGGGCAGCATCCGGATCGAGGCCTGCTCCCAGCCGCCGGCACCGAAGGCCAGCGAGCCGAGCACCCGAGAGGGGGCCAGGCCGCACATCTCGGTGAACGTCGAGATGCCGATGCCCAGCTGGACCGGGTCGCCGGACTCGCGGCGCTGCTTCTGCTCCGCGCGCAGCTCGTCGTAGCCGAGCAGCTCGAGCGCGGCCTGGGTGGCCTGCTCGTTGTCACCGGAGTCGTAGGAGAGCCCGGCCACCGTGGTGAACGGGAACTCCTCGGCGTTGATCCAGTTCTTGCGGCGCAGCTCCATCGGGTCCATGGACAGCTCGACGGCGAGCTCGTCCATGATCCGCTCGATGGCGAAGGTCGCCTCCGGGCGGCCGGCGCCGCGGTAGGCGTCGGTGGGCACCTTGTTGGTGAACACCCCGTCGCACTCGAAGCGGTAGGCCGGGAACTTGTAGATGCCCGGGAACATGAAGGCGCCCAGTGCCGGCACACCCGGGGTGATCAGGCGCAGGTAGGCGCCCATGTCGGCCAGCAGCCGCACGCGCAGGCCCTTGACGTTGCCCTCGCGGTCGGCCGCGACGTCGATGTACTGGATCTGGTCCCGCCCGTGGTGGGCGGTCATCAGGGACTCCGAGCGGGTCTCGGTCCACTTGACCGGCTTGCCCAGCCGGCGCGCGATCAGCAGCGCCAGGATCTCCTCCGGGTTGACCTGCAGCTTGCCGCCGAAGCCGCCACCGACGTCGGGGGCGATGACGCGCAGCTTGTGCTCGGGGATGCCGGTGGTCAGCGCCGCCATGACCCGCAGGATGTGCGGGATCTGGGTGGCCGACCAGAGCGTGTAGTTGTCCCCGGAGACGCCGACGACGACCGACCGTGGCTCCATGAAGGCCGGGATGAGGCGCTGCTGGACGAACCGGCGGGAGACGACCACGTCGGCGGCGTCGAACGCGGCGTCGGTGTCGCCACCGGTGCCGGCCTCGCCGGCGTCGAAGACGAAGTGGTAGCTGGTGTTGGACTCGGTGTGGGCGTGGACGAGCGGTGCGCCGTCCTTCGTCGCCTCCTCCATGTCCAGGACCACGGGGATGTTCTCGTAGTCCACGTCGATGGCCTCGACGGCGTCCACGGCCGCGGTGCGGCTGCGGGCCACGACGATCGCCACGGCCTCACCGACGTGGTTCACGGTGTCCACCGCGATCGAGGGGTGCCCGGGGTTGACCATGTCCGGGGTGACCGGCCAGGCGCAGGGGATGGAGCCCTGCTCGTCCTTGAAGTCGGCGCCGGTGTAGACGGCGACGACGTTCGGGCGGTCCTTGGCGGCACTCACGTCGAGGTGGGTGATGGTCGCGTGCGCCACGGGTGAGCGCAGCACCGACATGTAGACCATGCCGGGCAGGACCATGTTGTCGGTCCAGGTGGTCTTGCCGGTGATCAGCCGGGCGTCCTCCTTGCGCAGGCGCGCCGAACCGACCTCCTTGGCCGGTGCCCCCGCAGTCGCGGTGCTCGGGTCCTCGGTGACGGTCATGCCTGCGCTCCCGTCGTCTCCACCGCGTGGACGCCGGTGGAGCTCATCTCGCCGGCGGCCTGCTGGACCGCCTTGACGATGTTCTGGTAGCCCGTGCAGCGACAGAGGTTGCCCTCGATGCCCTCACGGATCTCGTGCTCGGTGGGGTTCGGGTTGTTCTTCACCAGGTCGATCGAGGCCATGATCATCCCCGGCGTGCAGTAGCCGCACTGCAGACCGTGCTGCTCGTGGAAGGCCTTCTGCATCGGGTGCAGGGTGGCGCCGTCGGCGATGCCCTCGATGGTGGTGACCTCGGCGCCGTCGGCCTGGACGGCCAGCACGGTGCAGGACTTGACGCTCTCGCCGTCCAGGTGGACGGTGCAGGCGCCGCAGTTGCTGGTGTCGCAGCCGACGACCGTGCCGACCTTGCCGAGCTGCTCGCGCAAGTAGTGGACCAGGAGGGTCCGCGGTTCGACGTCGTCCGAGTAGGACGCACCGTCGACACGCACGTTGATCTGCGTCATGTCCTCCGCCTCGTTGCAGGGTCACGGCAGCAGTCACCCACCGCCTGTGACCGAAGTGTGCCGACGGACACACTCCTTAGGCCACGCTTACTTGCGCGTCCTGGTGTCGACGGACCCGCGGTGGCGGGTTCTCAGGACTGGTTGAGGCGCACGTGCGGAGATCGTGACGCCCACGGTCCGCATCCCCGGGAGACCGCAACGTTGCAGCGCTGTTGCAGGAGCCGTCCACGGAGCCCCGCCCGGTGCGG
>JAOPVM010000248.1 GCA_025966215.1 Klenkia sp. | reverse complement strand
CGTACGGGTCCTCGAGCTCGATCTCCTTGGCGATGCTCACACCGTCGTTGGTGATCGTGGGGGCGCCCCACTTCTTCTCCAGCACGACGTTGCGGCCCTTGGGACCGAGGGTGACCTTGACGGCGTCGGCGAGGGTGTTCATGCCCCGCTCGAGGCCGCGGCGGGCCTCTTCGTCGAAGGCGATCATCTTGGCCATGTGGTGGTGTCCTCCATGCGTGGCTCGCTGCTGGTCGGGCGGTGCCCGCGACGGACGACACCCGCGCCGTGCGCCTCCTGCGGCTCACGTGCCGGTGCCTCACCGGTCCGACCTGGTTGGCACTCAGGTGCTCCGAGTGCCAGCCCGAGTCTGGCACTCGACCCTGGCGAGTGCAAGGAGTGGGGTCGGCGGTCGGCCCGAGCGGCGGGCCGTCAGAGCGAGGAGCGCGTCGTGACGACGGCGCACCAGCCGGCCTCGACACCGGGTCGTCGCCGTCCGACGCGCAGCGCGGCGTCCAGCCGGCCACCGGCCGGCGCCGTCCCCGGCGTGACCAGCAGCAGGACCACGACCAGCGCCCCGTGCCCGGCGAGCAGGGCCGGCGCCCGGGAGCGGCCCGGCGCCCGTGTGGAGGAGCCGGGACCGCTCGCGGGGTTCAGCTGATGAGCCCGGCCGCCCGGACCGACGTCAACGACGGGTCCACCCGGTGGGTGGGGCCCACGACCGGGGCGAGCGGGTCCAGGGTCTTCAGGCCCTCCCCCGTGTTGAGCACGACGGTCTCCTTCGCCGGGTCCAGCACCCCGCGCTCGACCAGCTGGCGCAGCACCGCCGTCGTCACCCCACCGGCGGTCTCGGCGAACACACCGGTGGTGCGCGCCAGGTCACGGATGCCCTGCACGATCTCGGCGTCCCCGACCCGGCCGACCGAGCCGCCGGTGCGCCGGATGGTGTCCAGGGCGTAGGGGCCGTCGGCGGGGTTGCCGATGTTCAGCGACTTGGCGATCCCGGTGGGCTTGACCGGCTTGACGACGTCCCAGCCGTTCTCGAAGGCCGTCGCGATCGGGTCGCAGCCGGCCGACTGGGCACCGAACACGGTCCACTCGGTGTCGGCGACGATCCCGGCGGCGACCAGCTCGCGCCAGGCCTTGTCCACCTTGGTCAGCAGCGAGCCCGAGGCCATCGGGATGACGACCTGGGCGGGGATGCGCCAGCCGAGCTGCTCGGCGATCTCGTAGCCGACGGTCTTGGAGCCCTCGGCGTAGTAGGGCCGCACGTTCTGGTTGACGAACGCGCAGTCCTCGAACTCGTCGGTCTCGGCGAGCTCGCTGGTGAGCCGGTTGACGTCGTCGTAGGAGCCGTCGACGGCGACCAGCGTCTGGCCGTAGACCGCCGACTGGACGATCTTGCCCGGCTCCAGGTCGCTGGGCACGAAGACGAAGGAGGGCAGCCCGGTGCGGGCGGCGTGCGCAGCGACCGAGTTGGCCAGGTTGCCGGTGGAGGCGCAGGCGATCTTGGCGTACCCGAAGCCCTTCGCTGCGGTGGCGGCCAGGCTGACCACCCGGTCCTTGAAGGAGTGCGTCGGGTTCGCCGAGTCGTCCTTGACCCACAGCGCGGCGGAGAAGCCCAGCTCGTCGCCCAGGCGCTGGGCGCGCACGAGCGGGGTCATCCCCGGGTCCAGGCTGACCCGGGACTCCGGGTCCTGGCCGGTGGGCAGCAGCGCCGAGTAGCGCCAGATGTTCTGCGGGCCGGCCTCGATCTGCTCGCGGGTCACCGCGCGCATGAGCTCGGGGTCGTAGTCGACCTCCAGCGGGCCGAAGCACTCGGCGCACGCGTGCTCGGCGATCAGGCCGAAGGTGGCCCCGCAGTTGCGGCACACCAGGCCGCGGGCGGGGTTGGTCGCGATCGGCTGGGTGGAGCGCTGAGCAGCGACCCCAGCAACAGGAGCGGTCATGGTCATACGACGACTACCTCCTCATCTTCCCCGCGTCGGGCCGTCGAGCCGCGCAGGACGGAAGGGGCACCTGCTGCGCGCACGAGTGCGCACGGTGGTTGCCGGGGCTTCAGCGGGCCGTGTCCCTCTGCCCCGCTGGATGAGTGGAACTCGGCCACCGTACCGGAAGCGGGCCCTTGGCAGGATGTCCCGCATGGCCGCTGCGATCGTCTACACCGACCTCGACGGCACGATGGTGGGACCGCGCGGGTCCTTCTTCCACACCGCCGGGCGCGAGCTCACCGACTCCCCCGCCACGGCCCTGCTGGAGCTGCACCGGGCCGGCGTCCCGCTCGTGCTGGTCTCCGGGCGCACCCACGCGCAGCTGCTGGAGGCCGGCCGGGTGTTCGCCGTCGACGGGCACGTCGCCGAGCTCGGCTCGCTGGTCAGCTGGGACGGCGGCCGGGAGACCCACCTGCTCACCGGCGACCTCCCGGCCGAGTTCGCCGGCCGCACGCCGATGGACGTCATGGCCGACCTCGGCGTCGTCGAGGCCCTGGTCGCCGAGCACCCCGGCCGGCTGGAGTGGCACGCGCCCTGGCACACCACGCACGCCGCCGACGCCCTGCTGCGGGGCTCGGTGGACACCGTCGCCGTCGACACCTGGCTGGCCGAGCAGGGCTGGGGGTGGCTGACGGTCAAGGACAACGGCCGGGTGCCGCGGACCTCCCGGATGACGCTGGAGGACGTCGGGTCCGACCCGCACGTCTACCACCTGATGCCGCGCGGGATCGACAAGGGCGCCGCGATCGCCTGGGACCTCGCCCGCCGCGGGATCGACCCGGCCGAGGCCGTCGCCGTCGGGGACTCGGTCAGCGACCTGGAGATGGCCCCCGCCGTCGGCCGGTTGTGGCTCACCGCGAACGGCGCCGCCGTCCCCGGCGTGTCCGCCGCCATCGCCGCCCTGCCCAACGTCACCGCCACCGACGCCCCGATGGGCGAGGGCTGGGCCCAGGCCGTCCGCGCCTCCCTCTGAGGCCCTCGGCGTGGATCAGGAGGTGACGTCGCGGCGGGCGAAGTGCCGGAAGGCCAGGGCGGTGAAGACGGCGGCGTAGAGCAGCGACTGGATGACGCCGCGGTAGAGGTCACCGCTGTCGATCGGGGTCTGCAGGAGGTCGGTCCAGGCGAACTCCTCGGCGGTCGGGAAGTAGTCCCGGACGGCGCCGAGCTGCTCGACCTGGTCGAGGATCGCGAAGACGAACATGGTGAACACCGAGCCACCGACCGCGGCCAGCGGCGCATCGGTGACCGTGGACAGCCAGAACGCCAGAGTGCCGACGACGAGCAGGTGGACGGCGAGGTAGCCGACCATCCCGGCCAGCCGCAGCAGCCCGTCGGCCTGGTCGATGCTGATCCCGATCGGGGTCTGGATGTCGGCGAACCCGAACGCGATCCCCCCGGCGACGACGGCGACCACCGTGACGGTCAGCAGTGCGGACACCGAGAGCACCAGCGCGGCCAGCCACTTCTGCCGGAGCAGCCGCATCCGGGGCACCGGCGTCGCCAGGGCGTAGCGCAGCGAGCCCCACTGGGCCTCGCTGGCCACGGTGTCGCCGAAGAACAGCGCGTAGACCACGACCAGGAAGAACGACGTGGTCGCGAAGAGCACGAACAGCGTGAAGTTCAGCCCGGACGACGTGGCGACGTCGACCAGGTTGAGCCGGCTGTTGGCCTGCGCGTCCTCCGAGGCACCGAGCTGCAGGGCGGCGATGAGCACCAGCGGCAGGGCGACCATCGCGGCGAAGACCCCGATGGTGCGCCGCCGCTTGAACTGCCGGCGCAGCTCCACCGACAGCCGCAGGGTGCGCTCGGGCCGGTACCCGGCGACCGCACCGGTCGACTGCACAGCACTGCTCATGACTCCCCCACCAGCGACAGGAACGCGTCCTCGAGCCGACGACGCGGGGTGAGCTGGTCGACGCCGATGCCGGCACCCACCAGGGCGGCGACGGCGGCCGCCCGGCTGGTGCCGCCGAGGTCGACGACCAGCCCCTCGTCGGCGCGCTCGACCGCGGCACCGTCCAGGGACTCCAGGACGGCGACGGCGCGGTCGGTGTCGGCGTCCTCGGCGAGCACCACCAGCACGGCGCCACCGGTGCCGATGATCTCCTCGACCGTGCCCTCGGCGACCTTCTGGCCCTTGGCCATCACGACGACGTGCGAGCAGGTCTGCTCGATCTCGGCCAGCAGGTGGCTGCTCACGATGACCGTGCGACCGGTCTTCGCGTAGTCCTGCAGCACCTCGCGCATGGCGTGGATCTGCGGCGGGTCCAGCCCGTTGGTCGGTTCGTCGAGCACCAGCAGGTCGGGCAGGCCGAGCATGGCCTGGGCGATGGCCACCCGCTGGCGCATGCCCTGGGAGTAGGAGCGCACCCGCTTGTCCAGCGCCGTCCCGAGGCCGGCGATCTCGATCGCCTCCTCGAGGTGCGCGTCCTCGGCGGGGCGGCCGGTGGCGGCCCAGTAGAGCTCCAGGTTGTCCCGGCCGGACAGGTGCGGCTGCAGGCCGGTGCCCTCGACGAAGGAGCCGAGCCGGGAGAGCACCGGAGCACCCGGGGACGCCGGGTGCCCGAAGACCGAGATGGTGCCCGCGGAGGGCTGGATCAGGCCCATCAGCATCCGCAGCGAGGTGGTCTTGCCGGCGCCGTTGGGCCCGAGCAGGCCGAGCACCTGGCCGCGGCGCACCTCGAAGGACAGGTCGCGGACGGCGGTGAACCCGTCCTTGTAGGACTTCGTCACGCCCTCGAAGCGCAGCGGCACGTCCTCGCCGTCGGGCTCGACGACCGAGAGCTGCGTGCGACGGCGGGCGCCCCACAGCGTGGCGACGACCATGCCCAGCACCCCGAGTCCGGCCAGCACGGCCAGCAGCACCCACCAGCGGGTGGCACCGGACCCGCCCTGCACGGTCCCGTCGACGGTCGGCGCGGCCAGCGCGCCGCCCTCGGCCAGGCCCACGGTGTAGACCCCGGCCTCGGCGGGGGCGGTGAACGCCTGGTCGGTGGAGGAGACCAGCACCCGCATCGTGTGGCCGGCCTCGAACCGGTGCACGATCCCGGGCAGGGCGACCTCGACCTCGGTGGGCGCGGTCGGGTCGGTGGAGACACCGGTCAGCGACAGCGGTGCCACCAGGCCCGAGGGCAGGAACTGCCCGCCGTCGGGTGAGACGTCGTAGAGCTTGGCGAACAGCGTCGCGGTGCCGGTCGGCGAGGAGACCGCCAGCGTGACCGTGGAGGCGCCGACGACGTCGGCGGCGGTGGTCAGCGGCGCGGAGTCGAAGGCGGCGAACTGGCCGGGGATCTCCACCGTCGTCCCGCCGAGGGCCGCGGTGACCGCGCCCAGGCCGGGCACGGTGGTGATCGCGGCCGGGTTGCCCCCGGGTGGGGTGACGACCGGGAAGGTGGTCCCGGACAGCGCCACGTCGGCGCGCTGGGCCGGGGCGGCGTCGCCGGTGCCGGGGTAGGCCGAGGCCTGCTCGGTCTGACCGCCGCCCTGCACGCTGCCGGTGGCCGCGCCGACGCCGGTGGGCACCGGGTAGGTGAAGCCGGTGCCGGCATCGCCCTGCCCGCGCAGGTGCTCGTCGAACCAGCCGGCGACCAGGTCGCGCAGGTCGGCGGTGGTGCGCTCGTCGGCGGAGGAGTCGTGCCCGCCCTCGTACCAGACGACCTTGACCGGGGTGCCGTGGGCGGCGATCCCGGCGGCGTTGGCGTCGGCCTGGCCCAGCCCGAACAGCGAGTCCTGGGTGCCCTGTATCAGCAGGGTCGGCGCGGTGATCCGGTCGAGCACCGCGGCCGGGCTGGAGCGGTCGAGGATCTCGGCGATCTCCGGGGTGAGGCTGCCGGTCGAGGCCGCGGACTGGTACGCCGCGCACACCTCGGGGCGGAACCGGCCGCAGGTCAGCGCCTGCTCCACGGCCGCGGAGTCCAGCGTGGACGGGTCGATGTCGGGCAGGTCGGCGGGACCGTCCACGCCGCTGCCGACGAT
>JAOPVM010000215.1 GCA_025966215.1 Klenkia sp. | reverse complement strand
CTGGAGCGCAAGCTCCGCGAGAAGTGGGGCTTCGAGGGCACCCCGATCGACGTGTCGGTCAAGGTCCGGGAGAGCAAGGCCCGGGACGCCCGTAAGGGCTGACCCGCCTCCCGGAGGCCACCACGGCGTGGGGTAATCTCCTCCACGCAGCTCACCGGCGCCCAGCGCGCCGCGAGCTCGGGCTGTAGCGCAGCTTGGTAGCGCACTTGACTGGGGGTCAAGGGGTCGCAGGTTCAAATCCTGTCAGCCCGACAGAGAACGTGCAGGTCAGAGGGGCTTCGTCCAGGTGGGCGAGGCCCCTCTTCTGCCGAGTACTGGAACCGGTACTGCAACGCGGGTTTTCGGGCCCCCCGCGTCACCACGGAAGGGCCTCATCGAGGCGGTCTACGGCCTCGCGCTGCTGGCCGGGAGTGACGTGGCTGTAGATGTCTGCCGTGCGATCCGGCGGTCAGCTTGTGGATCGTCATCACGTTGACCCACAGGCGGCGGGTGGCCGGCGGTCATGTCACCCGTGACCGGAACTCGTTCCGGAATCAACGGACCACGGGCCCCCACCCCGCAGGTTGTGGATCGACGGCGGGACGGCACCGGCGTCAGGCTCATCGCTGCCATCGGTGACTTGGCTGATGAGCCGCGGCCGTCGGGTGCGACAAAGCTGGTGGGCGAGAAGACCGCCTGACGCATCCGGGTGGGCGACCACCGCGTCATCTACGACGTCCTCGACGAGGCGCTCCTCGTGACCGTCGTCCGCGCCGGATACCGCCGGGATGTCTACGACCGCTAGGCGCTCGCCTCCCGCAGTGGGCCGAGTGCAGCAACCGGTACAGCAACGCGGTCTGGACGACCCCGCACAGCGACAGACAGCCGCGGACGTCGAACTCGTCTGACCGTCGACATGGGACGTGTGTGGACCACCACGGACCCCCGCTTCTGGCTGTTCGGCAGCAACCGTGACAGCGACGCCCTCCGGACCACCCCGTCCCGCAGCCCGTCAGGGGACATGGGCTGCTGCATCTTGGTCGACCCACGAGGTGACGGCCGCCCGACACGCGTCCTCCTGGAGGTCACCTGACAGAGCAGGGCGGTTCGCCGTCCGCCAGGCTGTCGGCGTCGTCGGCCGCGGGCCGGCCCGAGGAGAGTGGGCGAGAGTGGCGCGGTTGATCCTGGTCCGGCACGGCCAGACGACGTCCAACGTGGCGCACGCCCTGGACACCGGGTCGCCCGGGGCGGCCCTCACCGACCTCGGCGAGCTGCAGGCCGAGCGGCTCGTCGACGTCCTGGCGCACGAGCAGGTCGACGTCCTCGCGGCCTCGCCGCTGCTGCGGGCCCAGCAGACAGCTGCCCCGCTCGCGAGAGCCCGCGGGCTGGCTGTCGTCACCGTGGACGCGCTGCGGGAGATCCCGGCCGGGGACCTGGAGATGGACACCAGCCCGGCTGCGTGGCAGCAGTACATGGACGTCGTCACCGCCTGGACGACCAGCGATCTGGTGCCCGTGCTGCCCGGTGGGAGGTCCGGGGCCGACGTCCTCGCAGACGCCGACGCGGCCGTCGAGGAGCTGACATCCGGGGGTGGGTGCACGGTCGCGGTGAGCCACGGGGCACTCATCCGCGCCTGGGTGGCCGCCCGCGCCGTCGACGTCGACGCGGTCGCGGTCGGTGCGCGGGAGCTGGCCAACACCGGGGTGGTCGTCCTGGACGCGGGGGAGGGCGGTTGGCACCTGTCGTCCTGGCGGGACCCGGACGGGCCGGACGAGCAACCGGCCGCCGACGGCCGTGACGCCGGAGCACCGACCCCGCCCGACGCCTGAGCCTCCTCGCGCCGCCCCCGCGGGGACAGCCACACGGGAGACCTCTGTCCCGGGAGGACAGCGTCCCGGGTGCGCGCACGACCTACCGTCGAGGGTCATCAGCCGACGGACCGTCGGGTGCTCACAACGTGGTGGGAGCTGACCATGACCGAGTCACGTCGTCCGGGAACTGCGCTCGGGATCATCGAGACCGTGGGTCTGGTGGGTGCCATCGAGGCCGCCGACGCCATGGTGAAGGCCGCCAACGTCGAGCTCGAGGGCTACCGGGCGCTGCGCAACGGCCAGGTCTCGGTCCTGGTGCGGGGTGACGTGGGCGCGGTGAACGCCGCCGTCGCCGCCGGCAAGGTCGCCGCTGCGGCGGCGGGGGAGCTCTCGTCGAGCCACGTCATCGCCCGTCCGCACGGGGACACCGAGGGCATGGTCGAGCAGATGGCCCAGCGCCCGGTCTGAGGACCGGTCGTCAGACCGGGGATTCTCCCGTGTCGCCCGCCTCGTCGCCGGAACGGGACACCTGCAGCAGTCGCAGGGCGAAGTCCGCGCGCATCCGGTCCTCGTGGCGGGCCAGGTTCAGCCCCGTCAGCTCCCGGATGCGCTCGAGCCGGTAGCGCAGGGTCTTGTGGTGGACGAACAACCGCTCCGACGCCACCCGCTGGGAGCAGTCGGCGTCGAAGAAGGCCCGCAGCGTGCGGATGAGGGAGCCGTCGTTGTCCCGGTCGTAGGCCAGCAGCGGGCCGGTGACCTCCCGGACGAAGGTCTGCAGGTCCGGGTCGTCCCCGGAGCCCAGGAGCAGGCGGACGATGCCCAGCTCCTCGTAGAGGAAGACGGTCTGCCCGCCGAGCCGGCGCGCGGCCGCCAGCGCCGTGCGGGCCTCGTTCAGGCCGCTGGGCAGGTCCATCAGGTCCTCGTGCGCGCGGCTGACCCCCCACGCCACCTTCAGCTCCGGGAGCTCGTCGTGGATGACGGCCGACAACGCGGTGACCAGGCTCTTCGCCCCGTCCGGGTCCAGGCCGGCCACCACCGCGACGACCAGGTCGCCCCGCAGACTCGCCAGGGTCAGGTCCCGGCCCTGCAGCGCCTTGACGCTGCGCAGCACCTGCCGGCGCACGCGGTCGGTCTTGGCCGCCCCCCAGGCCTGGTCCAGGGCCAGCGAGCCGATGTTCTCGATGTGTCCGTGCAGGACCCGCAGCCCACCGGTGAGCGTCACGTTGAGCTGCTGGGCGCGGGATCGGGCCGCCAGGCGGTGGTCGAGCGGGCCATGCAGGAGGTCCCAGAGGACCTGCTCGGCAGCCTCCGCCCGGGCCCGACTGGCCGCCCGTTCCCGCATCAGGGCCAGCGAGCAGGCCATGGCCACCTGGCCGGCGACGGCCTCGAGGAGCTCGTCGGCGTGCCCGTCCTGGACCAGGAGGACCTGGCCGAACTCGTCGCCGTCGGCGTAGACAGGCCGGGCCCACACCCGGTCGTCCTGGTGGGGGCGTCGACCGGTGCGGTGGCGCACCCGGATCACCTCGGGAAGCACCTCCGTCCCGCCGGGGTCGCGGTGCACGGTGACCAGCTCGCCGTCGGGCCCGTAGACGCCGACCTCGCAGCCCAGTTCCTCCGAGACCGCCCGGGCGATGGCCGGCAGGCCACCCCCCTCGACGACGGTGCGCAGCAGGTCCTGCTGCAGCTGCGAGGCCCGGCCCAGGACGGCGATCTGGCTCTGCAGCGCGTCCCGGGCGGCGGTGGACCGCTCCGCGGCAGCG
>JAOPVM010000189.1 GCA_025966215.1 Klenkia sp. | reverse complement strand
AGGCGCTCGCGGTCGACGATCATGCGCACCTGGAACTGGTGCAGCACCAGCAGCTTCTGCGGCAGCGCGTTGGCCCTGGTCAGGTCGGCCAGCCAGGTCACCACCTGGTTGACCTCGTCGATGCCGACCTGGCCGATCTGGGTCAGGTGCACCTGGTTCGGCTGCAGCCGCCACTCGGGGTCCAGGGCCAGGCCGACGTGGGGCAGCTCCAGCAGCGACTGGTACTGCTGGGCCTGGGTCAGGAAGTCGGTACGCCCGGGCTGCAGGTCCAGCACCACGTAGAGCCCGGCGGCGCCGGCCGCCTCCACGTAGGGCCGCAGGGTCTCGACATCGGCCTCGGTGGAGTAGTTGCCGTCCGGGCCTGCCGAGGCAGACGCCACGGTCACGATGATCTCGAACATCGGGACGACGGTGCGGTCGGGCACCAGAGCGTCGTACTGGGCCGCGGTCTGCTCGGCCCGGGTGATCGACTGCTCCAGCGGCTGCTCGCCGAGCACGCCGAGCGCGCCGCCGTCGGGGTAGCCGTAGAGAGCGACGAAGAAGTGCTCGGGGAACAGCAGCTGCCCACCGCCGGGCAGCTGGGTGCCCGAGGCCGCGGTGGCGGTCTTCCAGTCCAGTCCGGCGACGCCGGCGAAGTCGGCACCGAGGACGACGACCGCATCGGGCTGGGCCTGGGCGAGGGCGTCGACGACCGAGGCCGAGGCCCGCGGGTCGGTCTGGCCCCCGGTCAGGGTGACCGTGGCGCCGGCGGCCCGGGCGGTGGCGACACCGGCGAGGGACTCCGGGCTGCCGCTGGCGAGCACGACGACGTCGGCCAGCGGCTCGGCGCGGGTCACCCCGGGCAGCTCACCGCCCTCGGACTCCCGCTCGCCCGCCGCACCGCCGGCGGGCACCAGGGCGACCGGGGCGTCGCCGTCCAGGCCGGCGACGGCGGCCACCGCACCGTCGGCGGCGACCTCGTCGGCCGCACCCAGCGCCACCCCGGTGGCCTCGGCGACCGCGTCGGCGGTGGCCGGGACGGACACGACGTCGAACCCCTCGGTGGCGGGCAGGTCGGCGGCCACGGCGAGCACGTCGGTGGCACCGAGCCGGTCGAGCTCGTCGCCCACCGGGTCGTCGGCAGCACCGGTGGTCAGCAGCAGCGGCACGCCCAGGGAGACCGCGGCCGAGGCGCCGAGCAGCTGGCCGGCCTCGTCGTCGGCACCGGCGACCACGACCACCGGCGAGCTGGTGAACAGCGCCCGGCTGGTCGAGACGGCGGAGGCGGCCGGGTCGGTGTCGGCGACCAGGGTGCTGGCCGCGTCGGGGGCCGCCGTGACCGGCTCGACCGGCGCGGCGTCACCCCCTCCCCCACCGGAGGACCCGGTGCAGCCGGACAGGAGCAGGAGCCCGGCGAGGGCGGCGGAGGGGACGACGGCGGAGCGCATGGACCTTCTTCCGACGGCAGAGCAGAGACGGGTCGACCCTAGCGGCCACCACCGACACCGCCGGGTCTCCACGAGGGCGGAAACCGGGTCGCGGCAGCCCGCTCGAGCCGGGTACACCTGACCGGTGATCGACCCCGCTGACCTCCGCCCCGCCACCGTCGAGGACTGGCCCCGCTTCGGCCGGGCGATGGACGTCGTCTTCGGCGAGCAGTCCACCGGCCCGTACCTGGACACGCCCACCCCGCTGGCCGAGCTGGACCGCTCGCTGGGCCTGTTCGGCGAGGACGGCCGGGTGCACGCCACCGCCGGCATCTACAGCCTGGAGATGACCGTGCCGGGCGGGGCCGCCGTCCCCACCGCCGGGATCACCTGGATCACCGTCTCCCCCGCCCGCCGCCGGCAGGGTGTGCTGACGGCGGTGATGCGCCGCCAGCTCGACGAGGTGCACGCCGCCGGGCAGGAGCCGCTGGCCGCGCTGTGGGCTGCCGAGGCCGGCATCTACGGCCGGTTCGGGTACGCCCCGGCTGCGGTGAAGGGCGGCTGGAGCGCCGACCCGACCCGGTTGCGACTACGTCCCGACGCACCCGTCGGCGAGGGGCGGGTGACCCTGGTCGACGTCGAGGAGTTCCGCCCGGCAGCGGGCGCGCTGTACGAGCGGGTGCGCCGGGAGGTGCCGGGCACGATGGCCCGCGACGACCGGTGGTGGGCCCGCACGCTGCGGGACGAGGAGGAGCAGCGGCACGGCGCCACGCCCCGGCAGCTGGCGCTGCACACCGAGCCCGACGGCGCCGTGACCGGCTACGCCAGCTACCGGCTGAAGGCCGGGTGGACCGAGGGCGGGCTGCCCGACACGACCCTGTCGGTCCAGGAGGTCCGCTCGCAGACCCCGACCGCGCACGCCGCGCTGTGGCGGTTCCTCCTCGGCCACGACCTGGTGCGGCGGCTGACCTACGAGGCCGGTCCGGCCGGCGAGCCGCTGCAGCACCTGCTCGTCGACCCGCGCCCGCTGGCCTCCCGGCCCTACGACGGGCTGTGGGTGCGGCTGGTCGACGTCGACCGGGCGCTCGCCGCCCGCCGCTACCCGGCGCCGATCGACCTGGTGATCGAGGTGCGCGACCCGTTCTGCCGCTGGAACGAGGGCCGCTGGCGGCTCTCGGGTCACCCGGCGGGTGGGTACTGCGGCCGCACCGACCGTGACCCGGACCTGGTGCTGGGCGTCGAGGAGCTGGGCGCGGCCTACCTGGGCGGCACGTCGCTGGCTGCGCTGCACGCCGCCGGCCGGGTGACGGAGGTCAGCCCCGGGGCGGTCACGCTGGCCTCGACGTCCTTCTCCTGGCCGGTCGCGCCCTGGTGCGTCACGGAGTTCTGAGCGGCTCCACCCGGTAGCGCCAGGACGTCGGGCGCGGGCGCCCCGGCAGGTCGGCCCGCCCGGTCGCCCAGCGCAACGTGGTGACCGGGTCGGTGTCGGTGGGGGCGTCGGGGAACAGCCGGGCGAGGGTCGCGGTGGCGAGCTCGGCCGGCACGCTGAACGACCGGTCGGTGGCCTCGGCGACGTCTCCGGCGTGCACCAGCACCTCCGCGCAGGCCATCGCGGCGAAACCGGCCGGGTCGGGTGAGCCCCAGCCGTGGAAGCCGCGCTCGCCGGGGTCCGCGCCGTCGAGCACCCGGGCGAGCACCTCGCCCCAGCTGGTCAGCCCGGTGATCAACCGCCCGTAGCCGGCCTCGGGGTCGCGCTCGTACCGGCCGGCGGTGAGGTCGACCCGGCCGACGAGCAGGTCGTGGCCGTACCAGTGCAGGCACTCCCCCACGTGCCAGGCGACGCCGGCGACGTCGGTGTCGACCAGCGGCACCGGGGCCGACGGGTCGGGGGCCATCGACAGGTAGGCGGCGGCCTCGTCGACCGCGGTGCGGACGTCGTCCCCGGTCACGATCAGCCCCCCGCGGGGTGGTGGCGCTCCTGCTCGTAGGCGCTGATCAACCCGATCCGACGCACGTGCCGCTCCTCGTCGCTGAACGGGGTGGCCAGGAACAGCAGCACCAGCTCGGTGGCCTCCTCGAGGCTGTGCTGCCGGCCGCCGACAGCGACGACGTTGGCGTCGTTGTGCTGCCGGGCGAGTTCGGCGGTGGACCGGTTCCAGACCAGGGCGGCCCGGACGCCGGGGACCTTGTTGGCCGCGATCTGCTCGCCGTTGCCCGACCCGCCGATGACGACACCGAGGCTGCCCGGCTCGACCACGACCCGCTCGCCCACCTCGATGCAGAACGGCGGGTAGTCGTCCTCGGGGTCGACGTCGAACGCCCCGCAGTCCACCGGCTCGTGCCCGGCGGCGGCGACCGCCTCCAGCAGGTGGGCCTTGAGCTCGAGGCCGGCGTGGTCGGTGCCGAGGAAGACGCGCATGCCGCGATCCTCCCCTAGGACAGGCGGGCGGCCACCGGGAGGGGCAGCGCGCGCAGCAGCGCCGCGACCGGGCGCCACGGCCACTCCGGCACGTAGGCCCGCACCGGTTCGCGCTCGACGGCGGCGGTCATCGCGTCCACCCCGGTGTCCAGGTCGACGGTGAAGGGGCCCCGCCGCCCGGTGTTGATGTCGGTCTCGATGAAGCCGGGGTGGAGCGTCGTCACCCGGATCCGGCGGGTGGCCCGCGAGGCCAGCAGGTCGGCCCGGATGCCCTCGGCGAGGACGGCGTCGGCGGCCTTGGAGGTGGCGTAGGCGGTACGGGTGCCGCCCATGCCGCGCACCCCGGCCACGGAGGAGACCACCACGAGGTGGCCGTGCCCCTGGGCCCGGAACAGGGCGACCGCGGCCTCGCAGCAGGCGTGCGTGCCCAGCACGTTGGTGGTGAGCACCGCGCGGTTGGGACCGGAACCCCCGGTGCCGACCGGCACTCCCTTGCCCAGGC
>JAOPVM010000182.1 GCA_025966215.1 Klenkia sp. | reverse complement strand
CAGCGAGCGGGTGTTGGTGAAGACGATGATCCCGCCGACCGCGGAGCCCAGCAGCCGCGGCGGGACGTGCCGGACCAGCCAGGCGGCGATCGGGGCGGCGATGACGCCACCGATGAGCAGGCCGGCGACCCAGGTGGCGTTGATGCCCTGCGAGCCGAGGGCGAACAGGAAGCCCAGCGAGGCGGCGAGCGCGACGATGAACTCGGAGGTGTCGATCGAGCCGATCACCTTGCGGGGCTCCCTCCGGCCGCTGGCCAGGATGGCGGGCGTGCCGACCGGGCCCCAGCCGCCGCCGCCGGTGGCGTCGACGAACCCGGCGACCAGGCCGAGCGGGCCGAGGAAGCGCTTGCGCATCGGCTTGCCGAGGTTCTGCTTGTTCAGGCCGCGGAAGGTGAAGCGGATCAGCACGTAGAGGCCGAGCACCAGCAGGATGCCGCTCATCAGCGGGGCGGCGACCGAGGTGTCCAGCGAGGACAGGAAGGTCGCTCCGGCGAAGGCGCCGACGCCGCCGGGGATGCCGATCTTGGCGACGACCTTCCAGTCGACGTTGCCGAACTTCCAGTGCGAGGCACCGGAGACCAGCGTCGTGCCGATCTCGGCGAGGTGGACGGTGGCCGAGGCGGCGGCCGGGCTGGCGCCGACGGCCAGCAGCAGCGTCGTGGAGGTGACGCCGTAGGCCATGCCCAGGCTGCCGTCGACGAGCTGGGCGCCGAGGCCCACGAGGGCGAAGAGGATGAGGGTGCGCACAGGGGTGCTCCGGGGTGAGGGTCTGGCGGGGGGAGGGGCCCGGCTGCGCACCCGCGCCGGGACGGGGGTCGTCGAGGACCCCGGGTCGTTCAGCGAGCCAGACAGGCTGCGGTGGTGACGCGCACCAGGTCGACGTGGATGCGGGTCACCAGGAGGTCACCTGGGAGCACACCGGTCGCCGACACGGGGCAATGTCTACCAGCCCGATGCACTAAGGAGGTACAACGCCGTCCCGTCAGGTGGGATCGGGTTCCAGGACGTCGGACCGGATGGTCACCAGCGAGATCACGCCACCCAGCGCGATCAGCCCGGCGCACAGCCGCATGGCCAGCGCGTACCCGTCGGTGAAGGCGTCCGGGCGGGCGTAGTCGTCCCCGGAGAGCCCGACCGCCAGTGGCAGGGCGGCGACGGCCAGCAGCTGGGCGGCCCGGGCGACGGCGTTGTTCACCCCGCTGGCCACCCCGGCGAGGTGGTCGGGGGCGGCACCCAGCACGGTCGCCGTCAGCGGGGCGACGGTGAGCGCCATGCCCAGGCCGAACACCAGCGAGCCGGGGAGCACCCCGGTGACCCAGTGGGTGCCGGCGTCGACGAAGGACAGGTAGAGCACCCCGGACGCCGCGACCAGCGGGCCGACGGTCATCGGGATGCGCGGGCCGACCCGGGTGGCCAGCGCACCGGCGCGGGAGGACAGCAGGGAGATGACCAGGATCGAGGGCACGACGGCGGCCCCGGACTGCAGGGCGCTGTAGCCGAGCACGGTCTGCAGCTGCAGCACGAGGAAGAAGGAGAACCCGCCCATCGCGCCGTAGACGGCCAGCGTGGTCAGGTTCGCGCCGGTGAACTGCCGCTCGGCGAAGACGCCGAGGGGCAGCATCGGGTCCGCCGTCGTCCGCTCCCGGACGACGAAGCCCACCGCGCCGGCCGCCCCGAGCGCCAGCGCCACCCAGGTGCCCGGGCCGGATCCGGCGTCGATCAGCGCGTACGTCACCCCTCCGAGGGCGAGCGCGGTGAGCGCGGCCCCGGCGACGTCGAAGCGGCCGTGATGGGCGGGGTCGCGGCTCTCCGGGACGTGCCGCAGCGCGAGGAGGACCACGGCGACGGCGAGCGGCACGTTGACCAGGAACACCCACCGCCAGCTGACCGCGTCGACCAGGAACCCGCCCAGGAACGGCCCGCCGAGTCCGGCGACCCCGCCCAGCCCGGACCACAGCCCGATGGCCCGGGCCCGGTCGACGTGCCGGAAGGAGGACTGGATGAGCGACAGCGAGCCGGGCACCAGCAGCGCGCCGCCGATGCCCTGCAGCACCCGGGCGGCGACCAGCAGCTCGGTGGTGGGGGCCAGCCCGCAGAGCAGGGAGGTGGAGGCGAACCAGACGACGCCGACGAGGAAGACCCGGCGCCGGCCGTACCGGTCGCCCAGGGCGCCGCCGAGCAGGATCAGCGAGGCCAGCGCGAGGGTGTAGCCGGTGACGGTCCACTGCAGGCCCGACAGCGACGAGTCCAGGTCGGCCCCGATGGTGGGCAGCGCGACGTTGACGGCGGTGGCGTCCAGGAACGCCATCGCCGAGGCGAGCACGGTGGCCAGCAGCACCCCGCGGGCCGGCGCCGTCCCGAGGGTCAGGGGTTCGGGCGCCGTCTGCACCGTCCCAGTAGACCCCGCAGCGCCGTCAGCCGCGGGTGCGCCGGCTGCCGCGCTCGACGTCGTCCGCCGTGGCCTGGACGGCGTCGACCAGGTCGGCCCGGGCCCGGGCGACCCGGGAGCGGATGGTGCCCACCGGGACGTCGGCCACCGCGGCGGCCTCGGCGTAGGGCAGGCCCATCAGCTGGGTGAGCACGAAGGCCTCGCGCCGGTCGGGGTGCAGCCGGGCGAGCAGGTCGCCGACGACGGCGTCCTCGGCCACCCGGTCGGCGGTGTTCCCGGCGTCGGCGCGTGCGAGCAGCTCGTCGTCCCCGACCAGCGTGAGCCGCCGGCGGCCGGTGCGGCGGATCGCGTCGGCGCACGTCCGGCGGGCGATGGAGAACAACCAGGTGCGCACGGTCGACCGGCCGGCGAAGCGGTGCAGCGAGCCGAAGGCCCGCAGGTAGGTCTCCTGGGTCAGGTCGTCGGCGGACTGCCGGTCGCCCAGGTGTGCGCACAGCCGCCACACGTCGGCCTGGGTGGCGCGGACGAAGGCCGCAGCGGCGAGCGGGTCCCCGTCGGCGGCGGCCGCGGCGACCCGCGCCAGCTCGTCGACCGGGGGTTCCACGCCCCCAGTCTGACCCGTGACCGGGCCCATGGGGTCGTCGGGAACCGCACGGCCGTCCCCGACGACTCTTCTCCCGTGCACTGTGAGCGCTGGCGTGAAGCGGCTTCTGCCCGGATGGACGGCGAGGGGTCCGCGGTCCCCGCGGCGGCCCTGGACGCCCACCTGGCCGGGTGCCCGGCCTGCTCGGCCTGGGTGGAGGCCGCCGGCGTGCTGACCCGCCGCACCCGCCTGGCACCGGCCCCGGCCGTCCCCGACCTCACCGCGGCCGTGCTGTCCGCGCTGCCCGACCGCCTCCCCGGGGCCGCGGCGGCCGCACGCTCCCGGTTGGTGACGACGGCGCTGCGGCTGGCGTTGCTGGCCGTCGGGGTGGCCCAGGTCGGGCTCGCCACCCCGTCGCTGGTCAGCGGGGCCGGGGCGATGAGCGCCCCGGTGCACGTCGCGCACGAGACCGGAGCCTGGAACCTGGGTCTGGCCGTCGCCTTCCTGGCCTGTGCGGCCGCCCCGCGGCTGGCTGCCGGGGCGTTGCCGTTCCTGGCCACCTTCACCGTCGTGCTCACCGTCGTCACGGTCACCGACCTGGGTGCCGGACACGTGCACGCCGACCGGGCGGTGGGCCACCTGCTGCTGCTGATCGGGCTGGTGGTCACCGCGGCCCTCGCCTGGCGCGGACGGCGCCGGGGGGCGGCGCCGGCCGGGGTGCGGGTGCTCGCGTGAGGCGCCTGGTCCTCCTCCTGCTCGCCGCGCTGCCGCTGGCCCTGCTGGTCGACGTCGGCACCGCGGCCCCGGCCAGCGCGCACGCCACCCTGGTGACCACCACCCCGGCCGAGAGCGCCCGGGTGGAGACCGCCCCGACCGAGGTGGTCCTGGAGTTCGACGAGGGCGTCTCGCTCGGCGCCGGGTACGCCCGGGTGCTGGACAGCGGCGGCGAGCGCGTCGACACCGGCGCGGCGGCCGCCTCCGACGGCACGATCACCGTCCCGCTGCGGGCCGACCTGCCCGACGCCAGCTACGTGGTGACCTACCGGGTGGTGTCGGCCGACGCGCACCCGATCAGCGGCGCGTACGCCTTCGTCGTCGGGGACGGCGAGCTGGTGCCCACCACCGGCGCGGACTCCGCCGACGACGTCGACCCGGTCGTCGGGGTGCTGCTGCCGGTGGCCCGCTGGCTGGGCTTCGCCGGGCTGGCCCTCGGCGTCGGCGTGCCGGTCTTCCTGCTCACCTGCTGGTCGGCGGGGTGGCGCTCCCGTCGGGTGCGCACCCTGACCCTGGCCGGCCTCGGCGCGGTCGCCGCCGGGGGAGCGCTGTCCTTCCTGCTGCAGGGCCCCTACGCCGCGGCCACCGGTCTCGGCGACCTGGTCGACCCGCAGCTGCTGGCCACCACCGCGGGTTCGACGTTCGGTCTCACCCTCCTGGCCCGGGTCGCGCTGGCGGGCGCGCTCGCCGGGGTGGCCGTCGCGGCGTTCCGGGCCGC
>JAOPVM010000180.1 GCA_025966215.1 Klenkia sp. | reverse complement strand
CCGGCCCGGAAGGCCCGCAGCGCCTGCTCGCGGGCGCCCTGGCCGAGGTCGCCGTGCACCGCGGCGGCGGCGAAGCCGCGCTCGACGAGGTCGTCGGAGACCTTCTGCGCGGTGCGCTTGGTGCGGCAGAACACCATCACCAGGCCGCGGTCACGGGACTGCAGCACCCGGGACAGCAGCTCGGGCTTGTCCAGGTTGTGCGCCCGGTAGATGTACTGGGTGGTCTGCGGGACCGTGGAGCCCTCGTCGTTGCCGTGCGCCCGGATGTGCGTGGGCTGGGTCATGAACGACCGGGACAGCGTGACGATCGGGCCGGGCATGGTCGCCGAGAACAGCATCGTCTGCCGCTTGTCCGGGACCATCGCCAGGATCCGCTCGATGTCGGGCAGGAAGCCCAGGTCGAGCATCTCGTCGGCCTCGTCGAGGACCAGCACCTTGACCTTGCCCAGGACCAGGTGGCCCTGCTGGGCCAGGTCCAGCAGCCGGCCCGGGGTGCCGACGACGATCTCCACGCCGGCCTGCAGCGCGGAGACCTGTGGCTCGAAGGCCCGGCCGCCGTAGATCGCCTGGACGCGGATGCCGCGCCGGGCACCGGCTGCACCCAGGTCGCGGGATACCTGCACGCACAGCTCGCGGGTGGGGACGACGACCAGGGCCTGCGGCACGCCGTCGCCGCCCTCGGCAGGCGGGGAGACCCGCTGCAGCATGGGGACGCCGAAGCCCAACGTCTTGCCGGTGCCGGTGCGGGCCTGCCCGATGAGGTCGTTGCCGGCCAGGGCGAGCGGGAGGGTCAGCTCCTGGATGGCGAAGGTGCGGGTGATGCCGTTCTCGGCGAGCGCGGCGACGACGTCGGGGTGCACGTCGAAGTCGCTGAACAGCGGCGCGTCGGGCGGGACGGGGGCGCCGCCCAGCTCGTCGATCTGGGCCTCGAGCTGCTCGGGGGCGGGGGCGCCGGTCTCGGCGTGCTCCAGCTCCGGGGCGCTCACGGTGGTCTGGTCGGTGTCTTCTCGGCTGGAGGTCAGTGGTCTCGCCTCGGTCTGGTGGGGGACCGGCGCATCGGCGGCGCCGACGCTGCACGGGCCCGGTCGGTTCCGGGACCTGGGTCCAGCGCCGACGCGACCAGCAGACCCGGACGTCGTGGGGGACGGCCCGGGGAGACCGACCTCGGTGCCCTCGGGAGGGCCCCGGCGGTCGTCGTCCGGCGGTCGTCAGCGCACACGGAGAGCGAGCCGTGCGGCTCGCCAGGCGCCATCCTAGCGCGGGATACGGTGCGCACCGGTCCTGCGCCACGTCAGCGGGGCGCCGTCCCCCTGACGGGGGAGGACCAGCCGATCCTCAGGAGGGCCCCACCGTGAGCAGCCCCGTCGAGCCGGGCGACCCCGTGCAGCCGGTCGTGGACCTGCTCGGGGTCTTGTCCTACGCCGAGCTGACCGCCTTCGACCGCCTCGCCGAGGACGCCCGGCTGGCCCCCACGCTGGAGGGGCGATCGGCGTTGGCCCGGATGGCCGCCGCCGAGATCGCGCACCACGGGCGGCTCTGGGCCCGGCTGGTGGAGCTGGGGGTCTCCCCGGCCGCGGCGATGGCGCCCTTCGTCGCCCCGCTGGACGCCTTCCACGACTCCACCCGGGCCGGCACCTGGCTCGAGGGCCTGGTCAAGGCGCACGTCGGTGACGGTCTGGCCACGGACTTCTACCGGGAGGTGGCCGCGTTCCTGCCCCCCGCCGACCGCGACCTGGTGCTGGAGGTGCTCGCCGACCCCGGGCACGCCGACTTCGCCGTCCGTGAGGTGCGGGCCGCGATCGCCGCCGACCGCACCGTCGCCGGACGGCTGGCGCTGTGGGCCCGCCGCCTGGTGGGGGAGGCGCTCACCCAGTCCCAGGTGGTCATCGCCGAACGGGACGGCCTGGCCGAGCTCATCATCGCGGGCACCGGCTCACTGGCCGGGGTGGGCGAACTGCTCCAGCGGATCATGGCGGCGCACACCGAGCGGATGCGCGCCCTGGGCCTGAACGGCTGAAGGGCGGCCCCGCGTGGGGCCGCCCTCCAGGAGAACCAGCGGCCCTGTGGGCCGCGCTGCTCAGTTGCCCGCGATGAAGCCGACGCGACGGCTGTCGGCCTCGGCGATCTCGACGTAGGCGATCTTGTTCGTGGGGACGACGACCCGGCGGCCGCGCTCGTCGACGAGCGTCAGCAGGCCGTCGTCACTGGAGGACATGGCCGCCGACACCTCCGCCGCGATCTCGTCCGGGGTCTTCGGGCTGTCGATGACCAGCTCGCGGGGGGAGTGTTGGACACCGATCTTGACTTCCACGCTGGAGATGCCTCCTCTGGTCGGGCGGCCTCGGCTGGCTGCTGACCACGACGCTAGTCGAGCGCGGAGGCCGCAGCCGCCCGGTGGGGTGCGCCCTCAGCGAACGGGCTCAGCGGGCGGGGGTGGGGTGGTCGTCGTCGCCGATGCGGGGGAAGCCGGAGATGCCCCGCCAGGCCAGCGAGCTCATCAGCGCGACGGCCTCGTCGCGGGACACCGTGCCCTTGCGGGGGAGCCACCACCGGGCGCTGGTCTCCAGCAGCCCGGTCATCCCCGAGGCGAGCAGCTGGGCGCGCTCGGTGTCCACGCCGGTGTCGGCGGCGATGACCTCGGCGATGGCCTCGACGCAGGCCCGGGCACCCTGGTCGACGACCCGGCGCACCTCGTCGTCGTTGCGCAGGTCGGACTCGAAGACCAGCCGGAACGCCTCGCCGTCGGCGTCGATGAAGTCGAAGTAGGCGCCGACCGCGCCGTCGACCCGGGTGCGGTTGTCGTCGGTGCCGCTCATCGCCTGCCGGACCTGGGCGGTCAGCTCGCCGACCTGCTGCTCCAGCAGGGCCAGGTACAGCTCCCGCTTGCCCGGGAAGTGCTGGTAGAGCACCGGCTTGCTGACCCCGGCCCGGTCGGCGATGTCGTCCATCGCCGCGGCGTGGAAACCCTGCGCCACGAAGACCTCCTGCGCGGCGCGCAGCAGCTGGAGACGGCGCGCGCCCCGTGGCAGGCGGGACGTGCGGCGGGCCGCAGCAGCGGGGCCGGCGGGCGGGGAGCTCGGGCGGGAGGGGTGCATGGCCCGGCCGATGTTACCGGCGGGTTCGGTACCCGGCGGTCCGAGTGCGGAGGTGGTCTACCGTCGCCGCCGTGTCCGACGCCCGGCCGGCCCCGGAGGCCACCCGTGCCCCCGCCCCGCCGACGGGGGAGCCCCGCCCGGCTGTGCTGTCCACCACCCGGATGCGCCGGCTGCGGCCGTTCGTCCCGGCCTGGCCGGGGGAGCAGGTCCCGGCCGACGGCGGCACCGTCTTCCTGCGGCACACCCCGTGGACCGGTCCGCTCGAGGGGGCCGACGACGGGGCCCCGCACGAGCGGGCGCTCTACGTGCACGGCCTGGGCGGCGCGTCGACGAACTGGACCGACCTCGCCGCACTGCTGGCCGTCCGGCTCGAGGGCTTCTCGGTCGACCTGCCCGGCTTCGGGCAGTCCGAGCCGCCGCGCGGCGGGTACGCCATCGCCCGTCACGTCCGCGCGGTCATCGCCGTCCTGGAGCACGTGCGCGACCTGCCGGGCCCCGGCCGGGGCGAACCGGTGCACCTGCTCGGCAACTCCCTGGGCGGGTTGGTCAGCCTGCTCGTCGCCGTCCGGCGCCCGGAGCTGATCGCCACGCTCACCCTGGTCTCCCCGGCCATGCCGGTCTACCGCGTCCCGCCGGCCTTCGACCGGGCGATCGCCCTGCTCCTGCTGCCCGGCATCCCCACCCTGGCCGAGCGACGGGTGTCGGTGGGCACCGCCGAGCAGCGGGTGCGCGGGATCCTGGCGATGTGCTTCGGCGACCCGAAGCGGGTGCCGCGGGCCAGGTACGACGAGGCCGTGGAGGAGATGCGGCTGCGGGACTCCCAGCCGTGGGCCGACCGGGCACTGACCCGCAGCATGCGCGGGCTGATGACCTCCTACCTGCGGGTCGGCCGGGCCAACGCCTGGCGGGCCGCCCGCTCGGTCGCCGTCCCCACGCTCGTGGTGTGGGGGGCCGAGGACAAGCTGGTCGACCCGCGGCTGGCCCGCCGGTTGGCGGCCGCGCTGCCCGACGCGAGACTGCAGGTACAGGAGGGCGTCGGGCACGTGGCGATGACCGAGGCACCCGAGGACACCGCCCGGGCGGTCCTCGGGCTGATCGAGGAGAACGCGGCGGAGACCGTGACGGGGACCGTGACGGGGACCGTGACGGGGACCGCCGAACGGGGGCGCTGAGGCGGGTGGGACGGGACGGTCCGACACGGCCGGGGCCGACCGTGCGTTCGACCGGGTGACCCGGTGGCCGTGAGAGCCTCACCGCCGTGACCCGTCCGGACCACGACCCCCAGCGGCCTGCCGGCCCCGGGGCGGCCCCCGGACGCGACCGCCCGCTCGTCGGCCCCCGGCCCAGCCCGCCCCGCGGGG
>JAOPVM010000157.1 GCA_025966215.1 Klenkia sp. | reverse complement strand
CATCGCGCCGGCGTCGTCCGGAATGTGCTCGAGCACCTCCGAGGCCATCACCCGGTCCACACTGGCGTCGGGCACCGGCAGGTGCAGCAGGTCCCCGCGCACCGCCGTCGCCACCGCCCCGGCGGGCGCCTCGCCGGCGGCCTCGATCGCGCCCAGCCAGGTCTGCGTCGTCGTCACCTCCGACGTGCCCCAGTCCAGCGCCACCACGGTCGCCCCGCGCCGATAGGCCTCGAAGGCGTGCCGGCCCTCCCCGCACCCGAGGTCGAGCACGGTGTGCCCGGCTCGCACGTCCAGCCGGTCGTAGTCCACGGTCAGCACCGGGCCAGCACCTCCTCGTACCAGGCAGCGGTGGCGACGGCGGTCGCCCGCCACGTGTAGTTCTCCAGCACCCGCGCGCGGCCGGCGGTGCTCAGTCGGCGCTGCAGCGCCGGGTCGTCGAGCACCCGGGCCAGCGCGGCGGCCAGCGCGTCGACGTCCCCGGCCGGGACCTGCACGGCTGCGTCGCCGACCACCTCGGGCAGCGCGCCGGCATCGGTGGCCACCAGCGGGGTGCCACAGGCCATGGCCTCGATCGCCGGCAGCGAGAAGCCCTCGTACAGCGAGGGGACGGCGGCGACCGTGGCCGACTGCAGCACCTCGACCAGCTCGGCCTGGGGGAGCGGCCCGGTGAAGCGGACGGCGTCGGCCAGCCCCAGCCGGTCGACCGCGCCCGCGGCCAGCCCGCCCGGCTTGGCCGACCCCACGACGGTCAACCGCAGTTCCCGCTCGGTGCGCAGCTTGGCGACCGCCTCCAGCAGCGGCACGAGGCCCTTGAGCGGGACGTCGGCGCTGGTGGTGACCACGACGTGCGCGTCGTCGCGTCTCCGGTCGACCGGTGTGAAGACGGCGGGGTCGATGCCCACCGGGATCACCTCGACCCGGTCGGGGGCCAGCCCCAGGTGGGTGCCGATGTCGGTGCGGCTGTTGGTCGAGACGGTGGTGACGCCGTCGAGGCGGCGGGCGACCTTCGCCTGCATGCCGGTGAAGGCGTACCAGCGGCGCAGGGTGATCTGCCGGCGCAGTGACGTCGCCGCCTGCAGCTCGAGCCGGCGGTCGATGGCGACCGGGTGGTGCACGGTGGCCACCGTCGGCAGCCCGGTGCGCAGGAGCCCCCAGCCCAGCGACTGGTTGTCGTGCACCAGGTCGAACTCGTGCCTGCGGGCCCGCAGCAGCCGGGCCGCGCGCAGGGAGAAGGTGAGCGGCTCGGGGAAGGCCGCGGTGCACATGGCGGCGTACTCGACGACGTCGACCCAGTCGCGGAACTCCCGCAGGTGCGGGGTGCGGAACGGGTCGGGCTCCCGGTACAGGTCCAGGCTCGGCAGCTTGGTCAGCGGCACCCCGTCGTCCAGCTCCGGCCAGGGCTGCCCGCTGACCACCTCCACCCGGTGCCCCAGCTCGCGGAGCTCCCGGGACAGCGCCCGGACGTACACGCCCTGCCCGCCACTGTGCGGCTTGGAGCGGTAGGACAGCAGTGCGATGCGCAACGACCGTCCCATGCGGCGGACTGTAACGAGGGGGTGTGACGGTCTCCGTGCGCGCGAGGGCCCCGAACCCTTACCGTCGGGAGATGCGTCGCACCCTGCTCCTCCCGCTCGCCGCTGTCGCATCCTCCGCCCTGCTGCTGGCCGGCTGTGGGACGACGTCCGAGGCCGACTCCGCCGCGTCCGTGTCGGTGCAGCCCGCCGCGGCCACCGACGGGGCCGCCGTCCTCGCCGACGGCCTGCTGCCGATCGAGGAGTTCGCCCCCGGCGTCGAGGTCACCCCGGTGACCGCAGGTCAGCTGCAGCAGGCCCTGGGTGCCGCGCAGGGCCATGCCGGTGAGGTCGACCCCGGGTCGGTCACGGTCACCCCCGACACCTGCGTCACCGCGGTCCAGGCCGCCGTCACCGCCCTCGGCGACCCCGCGGCCGTCACCGACGCCGCGGGCCAGGTCGCCCGCGCCGGCTTCGCCGCGACCGCCGAGCTGCTCACCGTCGGCGGCCCGGCCGACACCGTCGTCGGCACGCTGACCGACGCGGTGGCCGCCTGCCCCACGGCCACGGTCACGACCCCGATGGGCGACGCCGTCGTCACCTTCGGCGCGGTCACCAGCCCCGAGCTCGGCGACGCTGCGGCCGTGGTCCCGGTGACGGCCACGCTCACCCAGCCCGGTGGCACCCCGGTGACCGGCTCGGGGCTGCTCGGCGTGGTCTCCGACGGTGACCGGGTGCTCACCCTGGCCACCGGTGGGCTGGGTGCTGGCGCCGACCCCGTGGCGTTCGGCGAGCTGCTGGCCGACGCGGTGGGTCACGCCGCCGACACACTGGGCTGACCTGGAGCGCGCTCCGAGACGGTCCGTGATCGGATGTCGAGCGTGATCAGCACGCGTCGCGCCCGCCTGTCCCGGACCCCGCTGGTCCTCGCCGCCGGTCTCGCGGCCGCCCTCGTCCTCGCCGGCTGCGGGGGTGGCGCCGAGGAGGGCACCGCCTCCCCGGCGTCGTCGGGGTCGGCGTCCTCGGCCGCCACCGAGTCCGAGGAGTCCTCGGCTGCGGTGGACCTCGCCGCAGGCCTGCTCCCCGCCGGGGCCTTCGGCGAGGGCGTCACCGTCTCACCGCTCACCGAGGAGCAGATCGCCCAGGGCGCGGCCCTGGCCGGTGACCCCGCCGACATCACCATCACCCCGGAGAGCTGCGCCCGGGCCGTCGCCGGCACCCAGCTCCGGGTCGAGGACCTCGGTGACTTCGCCGCCCAGGGAGCCCAGGGGCCCTCCTCGATCGTGGTCGAGCTGATCAGCACCGGCGGCCCGGACGACCAGGTCGGGTCGCTGGCCGCCGCCGCCGAGGCCTGTCCGGAGGCCACGCTCAGCTCCCCGGCGATCGGGACCGCCACCGTCACCTTCACCGCGGTCGACGTGCCCGACCTCGGGGACGAGTCCGCGGCGGTCAGCTACAGCGACCGGCTCGTGACGCTCAGCAGCACGTCCCTGGGCGGCGCCCCGGACGAGGCCGCGTTCGGCCCGCTGCTGCAGCAGGCCCACGTGTTCCAGGCCGACGCCCTGGACTGACCCCCGCCGAGCACGTCCGCGGCGGTCCTGCTCGTCGTCGTCCACATCCGGGGGTGCTGTCCCCAGGACGACGTCGACGGCCGCCGCGGGCCTCGGCCGCCCGCAGGCTGCCGGACATGGACGACGACCAGCCCCCGCCCCCCGACCGACCCCGCGTGCAGGTCGGTGCCGGCCCAGGGATCGCCGCAGCGCTGCCCCAGCTCCTCGGGTTCGCCCCGCAGGAGTCGTTGGTCGTCGTCGCGCTGGGCGGGGACCGGCGGGTGGGTCTCACGCTGCGGGTGGACCTGCCGGCACCGGGGCTCGAGGGCCAGCTCGCCGACCAGCTGGTGCAGACGCTGCGCCCGGGGCGCCCCACCGCGGCGGTGGTCGTGGTGGTCACCGAGGAGCCCGACGGGCAGTGGCCCGAGGCGTGGTCGACCGGGCCGGGGACGGCGCTCCCGCGGCTGGCGCTGCTGCACCAGGTGACCGCCGCGCTGGTCCGGGACGGCATCCGCGTCACCCAGACGCTGCTCCTGCGTGCGGGGCGGTGCTGGGACTTCGACGACCCCGGGAGCCGGGGTCGGACGCTGCCGACCGGGACCACCGCACTGGCTGCGGCCACCGCCTACGCCGGGCAGGTCACGGCTCCTGACCGGGCGACCCTCGTGGCCCGGACCGCCCGGGTGACCGGAGAGGCGGCGGCTGCCGCGGCCCGGGTCTGCACCCGGGTCGGCGCCGACCACGCGGCCCGGTTGGCCGAGGTGGGGTGGGACCAGTGGGCCGAGGAGTCCTGGAGGGCCGTGGTGACGGGGCTGGAGGCCTGCCGCCCCGGGAGCCGTGCGC
>JAOPVM010000150.1 GCA_025966215.1 Klenkia sp. | reverse complement strand
TCGGGAAGTCCAGGATCCGGTCGATCATCACCGACAGCTCGTCGGGCAGGTCACCGCTGCCGCGGGAGTCCTCGACGATGCTCTCCAGGTCGCGGGCGGTGGCCGCGTGCTCCACGTCGTGGACGGGTTCGATCTTCAGCGCCCGCAGCAGCAGGTTCGAGGACTGGTCGAAGAACCAGATCAGCCAGCCGAACAGCGTGAGGTAGAGCACGGTCGAGGCGGCCAGCCACCGCGCCACCGGCTCCGGCCGGGCGATCGCGAGGTTCTTCGGGAACAGCTCGCCGAGGAGCATCTGCACCAGGGTGGACAGCAGCAGCGCCGCCACCGCACCCACGCCGACGCCGACGGCGGTGGGCACGCCCACCCCGCCCAGCACGGTGCCCAGGCTCCGACCGATCAGCGGCTCGGCCACGTAGCCGACGAGCAGCCCGGTCACGGTGATGCCCAGCTGGGCCCCCGAGAGCATGAACGAGGTCCGGCGGGTGACCGTGAGGGCCCGTGCGGCGGCGGCGTCCCCGCTCTCGGCCCGGGCCGCCAGGCGGGACCGGTCCACGCTCATGTAGGCGAACTCCTGGGCGACGAAGTAACCGGTCACCGCGGTGATCGCCACCACCACCAGCACACCCAGGAGCAGGGTCAGGACTGCCGAGATCACCGGTCACCCACGCGGGCTGTGCAGCGGGGACCGGTGTCGGGACTGTGGGGTTCGCTCATGACTCTCTTCAGGAGGGGGCCGGCCGACGACGGGGCTGCCGCCGGTCGGACCGCCCAACGAAGCGGTCGTGCCCGACGTTCCCAGCCGGGACACAGGCGGGCGGGGTGGTGGCCGCGCCGCGCTCGGTGGGTCCCGGGACCGTGCGCTCCCGCAGCTGCGCCGGCCCGGCAGCCGGGTGCCGACGGCGCAGGTCAGCGGCCGCTGGCTCAGTAGGACCGCGGGAGCCGGAGGTCGTGCTGGGCGACGTAGTTCAGGATCATCTCCCGGCTCACCGGGGCGATCCGGGAGAACCGGGACGACGTGATCAGCGCCCCGATGCCGGTCTCCTGGCTCAACCCCGACCCACCGTGGGTCTGCACCGCGGCGTCCACGGCGTGCACCACGGCCTCGGCGGCGGCGTACTTGGCGCTGTTGGCCGCCGAGCCGGCGTCGGCGCCGGTGTCGATCAGCCAGGCGGCCTTGAGCATCATCAAGCGGGCCAGCTCGACCTCCACCTGCGCGGCGGCCAGCGGGTGCGAGACGCCCTGGTGGGCCCCGATCGGGGTGCGCCACACCGTGCGCTCCCGGGCGTGGGCGGCCGCCTTGGCGAGCGCGAGCCGGGCGGTGCCCAGGGAGTAGGCCGCGCCCATCACCCGCTCGGGGTTGAGCCCGGCGAACAGCTGGGCGATCCCGGCGTCCGGCGAGCCGACCAGGGCGTCGGCGGGCAGCCGGACGTCGTCGAGGAAGAGCTGGAACTGGTTGTCCGGGCTGACGAGCTCCATCGGGATCGGCGTGCGGCTCAGTCCCGGTGCGTCGGTGGGGACGACGAACAGCGCCGGCCGCAGCGTGCCCCCCGTGGCGTCGGCCAGCTTGGCCACGACCAGCACCGCGTCGGCGACGTCGACGCCGCTGATCCACACCTTCTGCCCGCGCAGCACCCACTCGTCGCCGTCCCGGCGGGCGGCGGTGGTGATCTCGTGGCTGTTGGACCCGGCGTCGGGCTCGGTGATCGCGAACGCCATGGTGGACGAGCCGTCGGCGATGCCGGGCAGCCAGCGGTCGCGCTGCTCGGGGGTGCCGTAGCGGGCGAGGACCGTGCCGCAGATGGCCGGGCTGACCACCATCATCAGCAGCGGGCAGCCTGCCGCGCCGAGCTCCTCCAGCACGATCGCCAGCTCGACCAGGCCGCGGCCCCCGCCGCCGTGCTCCTCGGGCAGGTTGACCCCCAGGAAGCCGGCCGAGCCGGCCTCGTCCCACAGTGCCTGCACGGTGCCCCCGTTGCGGGCCTGGGCCAGGTACCAGGCGTGGCCGTACCGGCCGGCCAGGTCCGCCACGGCCGTCCGGAGGTCGCGCAGCTCGTCGCCCTCGTCGAAGTCCAGACCCACCGCTCACTCCGTCCCCCAGGCCGCCACGGTCTCGCCGCCAGGGTCTCAGGCGCCGGGCACCCGGGCCCGCCGGCGCAGCAGCCGCTGCCCGTCGAGGGTGACCAGCACCGTGGCCCGCTCGCACCCCGACCACCGCACCCGGGACGACCCGTCCGTCGTCCGAGCCGGGGCCACCTCGCAGCGCACGTTGCAGGGATGTGGCACGGGTCACCGCCGGGGGGTCGGAACGGCTACGGTCGGCGCACTGACCGACCCCGGTCCGGAGGTTGCCGTGCCCGTTGCGCCGAACGTCGTGTCCGCCGTGCCCCCGGTCGTGCCCCCGGTCGTGCCCCCGGTCGTCCCCCCGGTCGTCCCCCGTCAGCCCCGGGTGGTCGGTGGGCGACCACCGGTCCCGGCGTCGGCCCGCGGCACCTTCACCAAGTACCTGGTGCCCGAGGTCGTCTTCGGCTGGGGGGCGCTGTCCGAGGCCGGACACGCGGCCCGCCGGCTGGGCGCCCGGCGGCCCTTCGTCGTCACCGACGAGGGCGTCGCCCGGGCCGGTTGGGCGCGTGAGCTGGACCGGCACCTGGCCGAGGTCGGGCTGGTGGCCACCACCTGGCAGGACATGACCCCCAACCCCAAGGACCACGAGGTGGCCGCCGGGGTCGACGCCTACCGGTCCAGCGGCTGCGACGTGGTCATCGCCCTCGGCGGCGGGTCGGTGATCGACGCGGCCAAGGCGATCGCGGTGGTGGCCGCCAACGGCGGCCAGATCCTGGACTACGAGGGCGTCGACCGGGTCACCACCGCGATCCCGCCGACCGTCATGTGCCCGACCACGGCGGGCACCGGCGCCGACGTGTCCCAGTTCGCCGTCATCACCGACACCGCCCGGCGGGTCAAGGCCACGCTCATCGGCCGGGCGCTGGTGCCCGACATCTCCCTCACCGACCCCCGGCTGCTCACCACCATGCCCGACGACCTGGCCGCGGCCACCGGGCTGGACGCGCTCACCCACGGGGTGGAGGCCTACGTCTCGCGCGCCGCCGGGCCGCTGACCGACGTGCACGCCCTGCACGCCATCGGGCTGATCGCGGGCTCGCTGCGGCGCACGCTCACCCACCCCGACGACGTCGGCGCCCGGACGGCGATGGCCCAGGCCAGCCTGGAGGCCGGGCTGGCCTTCACCAACGCCATCCTCGGTGCGACCCACGCCATGAGCCACCAGGTCGGTGGCCTGCTGGACCTGCCGCACGGGGTGGTCAACGGCGTGCTGCTGCCGCACGTCATCCGGTTCAACGCCCGGACCGCACCCGGGCGGTTCCCCGCGGTGGCGCGGGCGCTGGGCGTCGACACCTCCGGCATGTCGGCCCGGGTGGCCGCCGAGGCGGCGGCCGACGCGGTGGCCGCGCTGGCCGCCGACCTGGGCTGCCCGGCGGGTCTGGGCGAGCTGGGGGTGCGGGCCGCCGACGTCGAGACGCTGTCGGTGACCACGCTGGCCGATGCGTGCCTGTCCACCAACCCCCGCGACGCCAGCCAGGCCGACGTCGCCGAGCTGTTCCGGACGGCGATGTGACCGTCGGGGTGCCCGGGATCAGCGAGCTCACCGGGCTGCGGTCGTCCAAGCCCACCTGGTACGCGGAGTACCGGCACTCCGCCGACAGCCTGACCCGTGCGCTGGGGTCCCTGGACCGCATCGCACAGGTGCTGTCGGCCACCGGCCGGGGTGCCGACGCGCTCTGCCGGGCCGTCGTCGATGCCACCGCCGACCACCTGGGCGCGGCCTGGGTGGTGCTCGCGGTGGCCGAGGACGCGCTGCCGCTGGCCGCCCCCCGGCTGGTCGCCCGGGGCCCCGCGGGTCAGCCGGTGCG
>JAOPVM010000148.1 GCA_025966215.1 Klenkia sp. | reverse complement strand
AGGAGGACCTGCTGGGCGGCCTGCAGCTGGGCGTCCAGGGTGACCTGCTGCTGGGCGAGGGCGGCGGCCTGGGCCCGGGCGGAGGTCTCTGCGGCCTGGGCCGCGGCGAGGGAGTCCAGGGCCTCGGCCTGCAGTGCGTCGGCAGCGGCCAGCGCCGTCCGGGCGGCGGCGTCGGCGGCGGTGGCCTGCTGCTGCAGGACGGTGACCTCGTCGAGCACGTCGGAGCGGTTCGCGCCGGCGGCCTCGAGGAGTGCGGCCCGCTCGATCAGCTCCCCCGGGGAGGAGGCGTCGAGCAGGGAGGCGGCACCGGAGAAGGTGCTGCCCTCCATGTAGGAGGTGCGGGCGAAGTCCGAGAGCTGCACCTGGGCGACGCCGAGGTCGGCGGTGGCCTGGGTGGCGGCCGCGGCGGCGGTGTCGGCGGCCGCGCGGGAGGTCTCGTACTCCTCCTGCTTCTGCTGGTAGGAGTCCAGCGCGATGGCCGACTCCTGCTGCGCGGTCGCCAGGCCGGACTGAGCGGTCGCCAGCTGGGCGGAGATGGCCCCCACCTGGGCGGCCGCGGCGTCCTGGGCGGTCTGGGCCTGGGCGATCTCGCCGTCGCTGGGGTTCACCGGGGCGGCCGAGGCCGCTCCCGGCGCGATCCCGACGGCGACCGCCGCGGCGATGAGCACCCCACCGAACCGCACCGACCACCGCTGCCCGCGCCGGCCCCGCAGGGCTCCCCGCACCTTCGTCTGCACGCCTGACGACCTCTTCCACCACCGGTCCGTCGGTGCACCCACACGTGTCGGGTGCACCGCGGACTCTCTCGACCACGGTCGGCCGCTCTCCGGGGAGCGGCCTCACGTGTCCGTCGACGGGCGGTGGTGGGGCCTTGAGGGGGTGCCGGGGGCGTCTCCCCCGTCGGGGGGAGACCGGCCGGTCAGTTGATCTGCCGCTCGCTGCCCTCCCAGAAGGCCTGGCGCAGCTTGAACTTCTGGATCTTGCCGGTGGCGGTGCGCGGGATGGCGTCGCGGAACTCGACCCGCTTGGGCAGCTTGTAACCGGCCAGCCGGGTCCGGCAGTGCGTGATCAGGTCGGCTTCGGAGACCGTCTCGCCCTCGGTGAGCACCACGAGCGCGGTGACCATCTCGCCCCACTTGTCGTCGGGCACGCCGATGACGGCGACCTCGGCGACGGCGGGGTGGCTGAAGAGGGCGTCCTCCACCTCGATCGAGGACACGTTCTCCCCGCCGGTGATGATCACGTCCTTCTTGCGGTCGGAGATCGTGAGGTAGCCGCCCTCGTCGATCGTGCCGCCGTCGCCGGTGTGGAACCAGCCGCCGTCCAGGGCCTCGGCGCTGGCGTCGGGGTTCTCCCAGTACCCGGCCAGCACGGTGTTGGACTGCGCCAGCACCTCACCGGACTCGTCGGTGCGCATCCGGGTGCCCAGCGACGGCACCCCGGCCCGGGACAGCGCCTTGGCCCGCTCGATCGGCTCCAGGTGGTCGTACTCGGCGCGCGGGCGGTTGACCGTCAGCAGCGGCGCGGTCTCGGTCAGGCCGTAGATCTGGTTGAACTCCCAGCCCAGCTCCTCCTCGACCCGGGCGATCGTCCGGGACGGCGGCGGGGCCCCGGCGACGACGATGCGCACCTGGTCGCGGCCGGGCACCTCGCCGTCCCACTCGGCGGCGGCGTCCAGGACGGCGTTCCACACCGCCGGCGCGCCGGCCATCATCGTGATGCCGTGCTGCTCCACCCGCCGCAGGATCTCCGCGCCGTCGATCTTGCGGATGGGCACCTGGCGGGCTCCCACCCCCGCCATCGAGAAGGGCAGGCCCCAGCCGTTGCAGTGGAACAACGGCAGCGTGTGCAGGTAGACGTCGCGGTCGCTGACCTGCATGTGCATGGCGAAGAGCACCGCGTTGGTCCAGATGTTGCGGTGGGTCATCTGCACGCCCTTGGGGCGGGCCGTCGTCCCCGACGTGTAGTTGATCGTGGCGGTGGCGTCCTCGTCGGGCTCGGCCCAGGGCCGGGCCTCGGTGTCGAAGCGCAACAGCCCCTGCTCGTACTCCTCGCCGGTGAGCAGCCGGTGCTCGGCGGAGACGCCCTTCAGCGTGGGCTCGACCTCGGGGTCGACGATCAGCACCCGGGCCCCGGAGTGCTCCACGATGTAGGAGACCTCCTCCGCGGAGAGCCGGAAGTTCACCGGCACCAGCACCCGGCCGTGGCTGGGCACGCCGTAGAGCAGCTCCAGCACGCGGGCGGAGTTGTGGCTGACCACCGCGATCCGCTCGCCCTCCCCGATGCCCAGCGCGTCCAGGCCCGCCGACACGGCCCGGGCCCGGCGGGCGACCTCGCGGTAGGTGAGCTCGCCGAGGGACTCCGCGGGCTGGGTGGGCTCGTCGACGATGCCCACCCGGTCGCCGTAGACGAGCTCGGCCCGGTCGAGGAAGTCACGGGTGGTCAGGGGCACGCGCATGCCGGCTCCGGTCTGTGGGGGCCGACCAGGGTCAGCCGCGGGACGTGGTGGCCGTCACGCTAACGCCTGCCACCGACAGTCCGCCCCGGATGCGACGGGCGCCGCGGCCCAGCACCGGGACGACGAGGAACACCGCCCCCGCGTAGAGCGCACCCAGCACGGTGTCGACCACGTAGTGCTCCCCCGACCACACCAGTGCCACCGGCATCGCCACCGCGTAGGCCACCAGCAGCACGCGCTGCCAGCGGCGCCGGAGCAGGGTGAGCCCGACCAGGCACACCAGCACAGCGAAGGCGGTGTGCAGTGACGGGACGGCGGCGACCGGGTTCACCGAGCCCTGCCCGGCGTGCAGCAGCGCTCCGGCCCGGGGCAGCCCCAGCTCGGCCCACCCGTCGCCGCTGTGCCGGTGCACCTCGCCGATCACGCCCTGCCGGGCTGCCAGCCACGGCGGGGCCGCGGGGTAGAGCACGTAGGTGACCAGCCCGGCCAGCGACAGCCCGACGACCATCGCGGCGAAGCGCCGCCAGCGGGCCCGGTCGCGCAGCCAGAACCCGGCCAGCAGCAGCGGGGTGACCACGAAGTGGCTGCTGTAGACCAGCGTCACCGCCACGGCCAGCCAGCCCGGGACGGCGACGTTGGCCTGCAGCCAGACGGTGGGCACCACCCCGAACACCGCGGCGTCCACCGCCGCGGGCTCGGCGACGTGCACCGGCGCCCCCAGGGTGTCGGCCAGGCCCCGGCTGGCGTCGTAGAGCAGCAGCACCGCACCCAGCGGCACCCAGTCGGCGAGCAGCTGCACCCCGGCCCGCCGCCCGCGGCCGGGGCACCGGCAGGCCAGCCCGGTCAGCACCCAGAGCAGCACGCTGAGCCGGTCGGTGGGCAGGCCCAGCACCAGGCAGACCACGGCCAGAGCCACCAGGTGCAGGGTCGACAGCGCCGCCCGCAGCCGTCGTCCCCGGTCCGCTGCCCCGGCCCCGGTCCCGGTCCCGGCCCCGGTCCCGGCCACCGGGGCCGACACCGGGGCCGACACCGCCGTCGTCGTCACCGCGCGGACGGTAGGCGACCACCCGCAGGTCCTGGGGGGTTTCCCGCACGGACACCACGTCCGGACCCCACCCGCCCCGGTGAGCGCGGTCACCCCATGGAGGCAAGGGTTGCCTTCCTCCGCACGTTCGAGCGGGAGCTGGGATGATCGGGGGTGCTAGAAGCGCAACGGACCAGCGAGGGTGAGGCGCACGCAGTGGCAGCCAGCAAGGACAGCTTCGGAGCACGGTCGACGCTCAGTGTCGACGGCACCGACTACGACATCTTCCGGCTCGACGCGGTGGAGGGCGCTGACAAGCTGCCCTACAGCCTCAAGATCCTCCTGGAGAACCTCCTCCGCACCGAGGACGGCGCGGACATCACCGCCGACCACGTGCGGGCCATCGCGAACTGGGACCCGTCGGCCGACCCCGACCAGGAGATCCAGTTCACCCCGGCCCGCGTGGTCATGCAGGACTTCACCGGCGTCCCGTGCATCGTCGACCTGGCCACCATGCGCGAGGCGATGGCCGACCTCGGCGGCGACCCG